>JAUWZH010000041.1 GCA_030615435.1 Candidatus Brocadiaceae bacterium
AAGGCGAGGCTGATCTGAAACGGTTCCGACAACCGGAAAACTCCCAACTCCAGCGGCACAGTGCCAATGCCCACAAGGCGAGTGCCGAGAAGGAGGGACGCGAAGGAGCAGACGGCGGCAATCGCCCCTGCCGCCTTCCCGTAGCTTTTTCCCAGGAAATAGGCCGCGGCACCGCCCATCAGAAGAATGATTATGGATTGGGCAAACAACTCCTCAGTCATCTACATCTCCCGCGCGTGGCTGCCCGTTGCAATCGAGCCGAGACGCGGCCGCAAAGGGTTTCTTCCCGGGCGCCGCCGGCATCCCTCCGCCGACAGCCGGCCCTTTCGACGATCCGAATGCGGCCAGCACGAACCCTCAATCACCATGACGACCTCCGCGACCCTCCTTTGCTTCAGCATTTCTTGCGCAGCTCCTCGGTCTTCCTCTGCGAGAGGCGAACCAGGTCGGCGAAGTTCATCAGGTATTTCCCGCTCGAGGCGTCCCTCACCACGGCCATCCTTTCCGTGCAACTATAGCAAGGGTCTATGGCGGCAAGGGTTATGGTCACATCGGCAACCGACTGCCCGATGCAGGTAACCTTGTAAGTCGGAATGTTGTTGTAGGTGGGGGCCCTTATCTTGTGCCTCTCAGGGCAAGGGCCTCCGTTGCTTCTCACGTAGTGGAAGGTCTCGCCTCGCGGGGCCTCCACATGGCCGATTCCCTCCCCTGCGGGAACCTCTTTTACATCCGCCTGGATCGGCCCGCCGGGCATGTCGTCAAGCGCCTGGCGGATTATCTTCATTGACTCCCGCAGTTCCAGCAACCTGACAACCACCTTGTCGAAAACGTCCCCGTTGGGCGTTGTCTGCACCTCCCACTCGATCCTGTCGTAGGCGGCGTAGGGGTCATCCCTGCGCACGTCTATCGGCACGTTGGAAGCCCTGGCGGTGGGACCGAGGGCAGAGAATCTCCTGGCATCCTCTTCGGTCAGCACGCCGACGCCTTTCAGCCTCAGGGCCAGGATGGGATCCTCCAGGGCGGTGGTGGTGAGCATATCAACCGGCTTATCAATCTCGTCCAGGCACTTGCGGATGGCCCTGACCATCTCCTCGTCCAGGTCTCTTCTGGCACCGCCCACGGTGTGGTTCGCGTAGTTAACGCGACTGCCGGTGACTATCTCCAGGGCGTCCAGGACGGGCTCGCGGTAACGCCATGCCCACATGAAGACCGTGTTGTACCCTATGAAGTGCCCCGCAAGCCCGAACCAGAGAAGGTGACTGTGAATGCGCTCCAGTTCGTTGACCACAGTGCGCAGGTAAAGAGCCCGCTCTGGCACTTCCACGCCGGCCAGCTCCTCCACGGCCTGGACATAAGCCAGGGGATGGGACGCAGAACATATCCCGCAGACCCTCTCCACGAGGTACGGCACCTGATCCCACGTCAATGTCTCCGAGATACCCTCTATCCCCCTGTGGTTGTATGAGAGGCGAAGATCCATATCCACGACGGTTTCTCCCTCAACATAGAGCTGGAAGAACTCCGCCTCTTCCTGCAGGGGGTGGTACGGGCCGATGGGGATGAGGGTCTTATGCGTCATGTTCTTTTTCCTTTCGCAGCGGATAGACCCCCGATGGCCAATCGTCGGCCAGAATCAGCCTCTCGGGCCGCGGATGCCCCTCGAAGGTAATGCCGAGAAGATCGTTCATCTCGCGTTCTATCCATTCAGCAGGAGGCACCACCGGGGTGAGGGACGGGAGCGTTCCTTCACTCTTGGGGGTCCTGACCCTCAGGCTCACGACCAGACCAACCGCATCATAGCAGAAGTGATAAAGGGCCTCGAGTTCATCGCCCACGTCGGTGCCTGTTGCGGTGGCGAACCTGGCGCCGAACTCTCCGCAAAGCAGCCCGGCGACCTGCCGCGCATCCTCCCTCCCGACATTCAGATATATCCTTGTGGGAAATGGCCTATGCCAGCCGATGGCAAGACCAGCGGTGAGCTTCTTGAGCTTCTCGACGACCTGCTCCAGAGCTTCGGGCACGTGGAGGTTCTCCACATCAGAGTTTCGCGAGGGCCTGTGCGATGCCGGATATCATGGCCTCCGGCTTCGGCGGACACCCCGGTATGTAGACGATCATGGCATCGGGATCCACCTCACGTATCACCTTGTCAACGGGACCGGCGAAGTGCCATCCACTTCGGAATATCCCTCCCGTGCACGCACACGCGCCCAGACATACTACCAGGCAGGGCTTGGCCGTCTGTTCATATATCTCTTGAACCCTTGGCTTCGTCTGAAGGGTGCACACACCTGTGACCAGGAGCGCGTCGGCGTGCCGCGGTGAAGGTGCCAGCAGAACGCCGATCCTCTCCACGTCAAATCGAGGGGTGAGCAGCTCAAGCACCTCGATGTCGCAGTTGTTGCACGCCCCAGCATTGAGGTGATAGATCCAGGGCGATTTCTTCAGACCCCAGAGCTTCAGTTTGTCCAGAATAGCCATCTACGAAACCCTCTCATTGATCCTGCCACAAGAGGCATCCCGGGAGCTCAGGGCAAGCGGCTGGATGCCGCGACCACCCGTCCTACCCGAGGGGTGGCCCTGGCCTCCTCGCCCACGTGTGAGGCTTTCTGCGCCATTGCGCAAGTAGAAGCGGGACATTTCTCTTGAAAGCATCATCACCTAATGTGCGTAAAGGCTGACCACACATGCGGCTATAGCCAGCGGGGTCACAAAGAACCAGAAGAACTTCATCGTCTGGTCTATCCTGAGGCGTGGGTTGGTGTTCCGCATGAGCACAATCACCACCAGCAGCACGACGAACTTGACAGCCGTGCTCAACAGGCCCCAGCCTCCCAGGTGAACGCCGCCCCAGAAGACGGTTATCACGAACATGGGCAGCACAAACAGCAGCATCGCCTTCATCAGGTAGATCAACGCCAGCGGAGGGCCGGAGTACGCCACTATCACCCCGCCCATGAGTTCGGTCTCCGCTTCCGCCTGATCGAATGGAACCACGCCGAGCTTGGCCTGCATAACTGCCAGTGCACACAGAAAAGCCAGGAAACCGCTGCCGCTCCACAGCAGGACGCCCTCTGACTGTGCCGAAAGGATCTGAGAGAGCTTGAAAGTCCCTCCGGCGTTCAGAATGGGCGGCACCAACGCCAGTATGAACGGCAGCTCGTAAGCTATGACCATCTTCATCTCGCGACTTGCTCCCAACCCCGCATGAGGGCTGCCGCTCGCCGAAGCCCCGAGGATAAGCGCCAGGGAGGGAAAGACCAGGAAGTAGACCACTACAATCAGGTCTCCTGCGAAGCTTGCCTCCGGATCAATGGCCACCGCCCACAGCATCGCCGCCGCAACCGAAACGCCGACAAACCCAAGCACCGGCGCAAACAGGAACATCCCCACAGAGGACCGCTCTGATACCACCGTCTCCTTGCCCAAGAGCTTCAGCACGTCCGCATAAGTCTGGTAGAACGGCGGTCCCTTGCGCCACTGAATACGCGCAGTCACAAACCTGTCAATCCACTTGAAAAACAGCCCCAGAATGGGGGTGCCCAAGAAACCGAGCACGATCACAGCTATCCAGAAATGGAGCCCGTTCATCACCCTCCGCCAGGCTTATCTCGCCGATGAAACCACTCGACCGCTCAGTAACACGTATCCTTCCCGCGGGAGTTCTTCTTCCAACTCCAGCAACTTCAGCGCCCCGGAAGGGCAGACGCTGACGCATCGGGGCAACTTGGCGCGATCCTGCGTGCAGCGGTCCGCACACAGGTCGCATTTGGCGACCTGACCCCTGGTGAACTCCTGATCCAGAACCCCGAACGGGCAGGCAAGCACGCAGGACAGGCAGCCCGTGCAGCGCAGGTTACTGCGCCTGACGATACCCGCATCGTCCCTGTACATCGCCTCCCGGGGGCATGCAGCCACGCATGGGGCCTCCTCGCAATGCCGGCAGACCATCGGCATTGCGCTGGAGCACTCTACAGCCTCGTACCCAAGCACGGGCGTATCCAGGTGCCCGTAGTAACACGCAGCCGCGCAGCTCGCGCACCCTATGCAGCGGTCCGGCTGCATTACGATTTGCTTATCAACTCCGCCGACTCTGGGCATCTCAGAACTCCCTGGCGCTCGTCATTGCAGCTTGCTTACCCTCACAACCGACGGACTGATTTCCACCCTGCCCGCCTTCACCTTCCATTCCAGCAGCTCTCGCACATCCGGCCTGTGAGATGGCAGCGCCACCACCTTCGCCTCGCCCACGTCCTGCAAGGTGCAAGGCAGAGTTGCCTCTGCGCCATTTCCGACGGTGACGCATTCTCCCTCTTGGAGGGCGATCTCCGCCGCCAGGCATCTTGACACTGTCGCTCGTTCCAGGGCACCCATACGCCTCTGCCAACTCCCACCCGATACCGAAATCCCTCCAGTGTAGCCGTAAGGCTCCGGAGCGCCAATGAGAATCGCCTCACCATCCGCCAGCTCCGGCACTTCAAAGACTGCCTCATTCACCTCTTCTCTCAACGGTCCGGCGACCGGCGCACTGGCAAGCTCACCAGGTTCCTCGGGCTCAATCGGGATGGCCCCGAGCTTCTCTCCGAGCATCTTCATGAGTTCCACAGCAGTCAGCACGCCGCCCGGCGCTTCCGCCCAACGTTCGCAGGCCACCGGCCCGCCGCCCGGCGCAACGATGTGCCCCGATTCCTCCCACGGCAGCGCAAGCGGCAACACGACCTGCGCCTGGTTGCCGAACTCGCTTGCGAGCGAACCTGCCCATACCAAAAGATCCAGCTTGTCCGCCAGTTCCTTCCAGAGGGCGGCGGGCAAGACGTTCGCAAAGTCAACCCCTACCACCACCAACGCCCGCAGCTCACCGTTCTCCACCCTGTCCAGCAGACCGGCAAGGCCCACCATGTCAAAGCGCTGCGTCAGCGCCCCCGCCGCCGCGGTATTGGGCGAAACCGGCAGGGCAAAAAGCCGGGCGTCCGCAGCGGAAGCAAGCTGCGCCGCCGCACGAACCACCGCGCCGGCGTTCGCATAGCGCCCCCTGGCGCAGGAAATGACGATGGCGGCACGATCAGCGCCCTTGAGTCCGGCCGCCAGGGCACGAACCCCTTCCGCGTCAAGGCCAAGCTTGCCGCAGACCTCTTCGGCGCTTGCGCCGCCCAGGGCCTCCCGGACGTCCTCGCTGCCGCACTCTATCGCGGCCGCGCAAAGGAACCCTGCCAGCTTGAAAGGGTCAATCAGGATGCATTCGTCCGCCGACCTCGCAGTCCTTCCAAGCGCGGTGTCCACAGACACGAAACTCCTGCCCCTTCCCCGGAGCTGCACATCACGAATTGGTCTGGAAACGACCGGATGAGAGCTGAACGGGTCCCCGATGCTCACCACCATGTTGCACTCGGCCAGGCTGTCCACAGGCGGGCACTGACCGAGCCCGGCCCGCACGAAAGGCTCGTCCTCCGGAGGCACGAACAGAGCAAGAGAACTTGCGGGCAGTGCCCTGGAGCGCAGCGCCGCCGCTGCCGCAATCCCCTCGAGCGGGCGGTTGACATCCAGCACAAAGGCCACCTGAGCATCCTGGAATACCGAAAGGCGCCCGGCCACTTCCCCAACCGCCTCCTCCACCCCCATCCGATGCCCGTCGCAGTCGGCATTGTAGATGCGGTTTCCGGCCCTCAGCAGGCGCGCGGCGGTCAGGCCCAGCACGCACGAACCCTGCTCCACACCCAGGTCCACCGGAAAAGTGGAGTTGACGTGGCCCAGTTCGTCTATCTCCGCTCCAAGCGGACAGCACATCGAGCAGAGCGCGCACCGCGGCAATTGCCTCTCAGGCTGAGAAGACATCCTTGTAATCCTTGATCTTCTCGTAGCACATGTCGGGGCCGTCTTTGCACAGGTAGTAAGGGCCAATGTTGCACCGGCCGCATTTGCCCAACCCGCAGCTCATCTTCCTGTTCAGCGACAGATAGATCTGCTCCGGCCGAAAGCCCAGGTTCAGGCATGCCAGCGTCACGAACCGCAGCATGATGAGGGGACCGCAACTGACCACGTAAGTGTTTTCCACGTCGAGGCCGAGCTCTTCGAGCAGTGTGGTGACCACTCCGACTTTCCCGTCCCAGCTCTCGTCGGGCACGTCCACCGTAACGTCAAAAGAGACCCTGTCCTTTTCTCCCCAGGCCTCGAACTCCCTCCTGTAGAGCAACTCCGAGGGATCCCGCGCCCCATACCTGACGGCCACATGCTCGTAACTGTTTATGTTCTCAAACAGGTGATGCAGCAGCGAGCGCAGAGGCGCCAGTCCCACACCGCCTCCCACCACCAGAACCGTCTTCCCCTCCAGCTTCTCCGTTGGGTAGCCCTTGCCGAAAGGTCCTCGTACCCCCAGCGTGACCCCTGGCTCAAGCTCATGCAGCGAATCGGTGACCCTGCCGGTGCGCAGCACGCTTATTCCCAGCTCCTCGGCAACCGAAGGGGACGAGGAAGGGGTGAAAGGAGCCTCTCCGATCCCTGGAACCGTGAGCTGAACGAACTGCCCCGCCGCGAACGGAATGGGTCTCTCGGGCCTTATGACAAAGGTCTTTATGGTGGGGGTCTCCTGGATGACTTCCAGCAGCTCCGCCTTGAGGGGACGGTATGGGTTTTCAGCCATGCTCCACGCGCTCTTTCTTCACTTCCGAAAGCACCCTTCTCAGGTCAATTGCGCCCGGGCACGTCTGCCCGCACCGGCCGCAGCCGACGCAACCGAGAACGCCCCAGTTGACGAGGTCATACCAGAACTTGTGAGCGAATCTGTGCTGGAACTTGCTCATGTGCTCACGCCTCGGATCGGGCTTGGTCGCTCCAGGAGGGCCGGCCATCACCGCATATCCGCTGAATTGACAGCTATCCCAGGCCCGCACGCGTTCGTAGGCGCCAGGAGCACGCTCCCCGTCGTAAAGCAGGAAGCAATAGCAGGTGGGACAGACGGCCGTGCATCCGCCGCACTGCACACAGCCGCTCAGCTCATAGCGCCAGAACATGCCCTCGACCGACTGCGGCAGGTCCTCCTGGAAGTCCTCCGGGAACGTGTATTCGCGGTTCTGCTGGCGGAGCTGCTCAGCAGTCTCCTGCCTCATCTGTCTCATCTGTTCCAGGTGGGCAGGAGTGGCCTCCGAGAAAAGCCTCTGGTTCTTTTCGAGCAGTTCGGAGCCTTTCTTGCTGCCGGCGGCCGCTACATATCCGCTCTCAACCGGCGAGAGGTTCACGTCGAAGAGTTCTTCTGGATAAGCATTCCCGCCCAGCAGATCGCAGAAGCACGTAGGGGCGGCTTCAGCACAATCCACCGAGATGACGATGGTGTTTTCTCGCCTGACACGATAGAAGGATTCGGGAGGCTCATTCAACATGACGGCATCGAGGTAGGCCAGCGCGCGGCATCCGCAACCCCTGACCCCCACCAGGGCAACGGTGCTGTCGGCCGCCTCTTGAAGCGGATCTTTTTGCTCGCCCTCCCCGTATCGGGCCACCAGTTCCCGCGCAGGGAGGAGCACGCTCTTGAAAGAATTCAGCGGCCTCGCAGAGCGCAGCCCGCCGGCTATCTGCTCCACGGCCACATCATCAACCGACTTCCAGAGCGCGGTTCCGTCAATGAGGGCGTTGGCGAACTTCCTGGCAGTCTCAAGGCACGCCAGAAAGCTTCCCAACATGTTTTCAGCTAAGAACTTCGGCTCCGCCATTGTGCATTCCATGCGCCGAAAAACGCCGGTTCAGGCAACCGGGCACTTCTCCTGGAGCTGTTCTGAAGCCGCGGCGAAAACGACGCGTCGCAAGCAGCACAACCTCCCGCCGAGCGCCACGTACACCGCGCCCTTTCTCACTGTTGACAAAATAGACCCGCAATTTTAGAGGCCGGCACTCAGCCTGTCAAGGGAATCCGGATTTTCCCCCCGTTTTCCACCCATCACAGCGCACGGCGCCACGCTGATCCCGCCGATAAGATGCGCGCGAGCCGGGGACCTGGCCGCAGTGGGCCACTTGACAGGCGGCTAATCCCAGGGGTAGACTCGCCCCGTCTTGCCCGGGAGAAACAACACTGTTGCCCAATGAGGTGCCGACTATGGACCTGAGAAGCGACATGGCGACCAGGGGTGTGGAACGGGCGCCCTCTCGCGCCCTGCTGTATGCCACGGGGGCCTATTCGCCCCGTCAACTCGGCAAGCCGATGATCGGCATCGCCACTTCCTTCACGGACCTGATTCCTGGCCACTGCAACATGAGGCCGCTGGAGCGTGCCATCGAGCGGGGCGTGGCGGCCGGGGGGGGAGTGGGCTTCCTGTTCGGGGTGCCCGGCATCTGCGACGGCATCGCGATGGGCCACCTCGGCATGCACTACTCGCTGCCCTCCCGCGAACTCATCGCGGACATCATCGAGAGCGTCGCCGAGGCCCACAGGCTCGACGGGCTGGTGCTCTTGACCAACTGCGACAAGATCACGCCGGGCATGCTGATGGGCATCGCGCGGCTCGACATCCCGGGCATCGTAGTCACGGCCGGCCCGATGCTGAGCGGGTACTGGCGGAAGAAAGGCGAAGAACAGCCCGTGCGCCTTTCGCTCGTGCGCGACACGTTCGAGGCAGTGGGCCGATACAAGGCCGGCGAGATAGACGAGGAGGAACTGTCGAACCTCGAGGCGCGCGCCTGCCCGGGCCCGGGGTCGTGCCAGGGCCTCTACACGGCGAACACCATGGCCTGCGCCGCGGAGGCGATGGGCATGTCGCTGCCCGGATGTGCGGCCATGCCCGCGGTGGAAAGCGCCAAGCTTCACCTGGCCTTCGAGAGCGGAGAGCGCGTCGTGCAGCTCGTCTGGGAAGGGGTCACCTCGCGACGGATCATCACCGAGGGCAGCCTCCGCAACGCCATCGTGGTGGACATGGCCCTGGGCGGCTCGACAAATACCTGCCTCCACATCCCCGCCATCGCACACGAGGCGGGGGTGGACCTGCCGCTGGAGGCCTTCGATGAGGTGAGCCGGCGCGTGCCGCATATCGCCAACCTCCGCCCCAGCGGCGACGCATTCATGGAGGACCTTTACCACGCCGGCGGCGTCCCTGCCGTGCTGAAGAGGTTGAGGGACGACATCGAGGACCTGCCCACGGTGAGCGGCATCTCCACGGGAAGAATCGCTGAGGCCGCCCGGGTGTATGACGAGGAGGTGATCCGCCCGCGCGAGAACCCCTACCATCCGCAGGGCGGCGTGGCGGTTCTGAAGGGCAACCTCGCCCCAGACGGCGCGGTGGTCAAACAGAGCGCGGTGAAGCAGGAGGCGATGTGCTTCAGGGGGCCGGCGCGCTGTTTCGAGAGCGAAGATGGTGCAATGCGCGCCATCCTCGACGGAAAGATCGGTGCAGGTGAGGTCATCCTCATCCGCTACGAAGGCCCGAAGGGCGGCCCTGGCATGAGGGAGATGCTCAACCCGACCTCGGCACTCGTCGGCATGGGACTGGGCAACGCGTGCGCGCTCATTACTGACGGGCGCTTCAGCGGAGGCACGAGAGGACCGTGCATCGGCCACGTGAGTCCCGAGGCGATGGCCGGCGGCCCGATCGCCCTCGTCCGGGACGGGGACACCATCGAAATAGACATCCCCGCGCGCAATCTGAACGTGCTCGTGGAGCAGGCGGAGCTGGAGCGCCGCCGTGCGCAATGGTCTCCGCCCGAACCCAAGATTACGAAAGGCTACCTCGCCCGCTACGCGGAGCTGGTCACAAGCGCCGCAACGGGGGCCGTCTACCGGTCGCCATAGAAGCGCAGGGGCGATCAGTGCCTGAAGATGGAAGGGCCTCGCATGAGGAGCCCGAACCGAAAGCGAGCCGCCAGCGGAAAGCGCCGAGACGCCGTCCCCGGCACTCGCCGCTTGCCGGCCGGTCCCGTCAGTCCTCGGCTTCTTCGTGCTTCTCCTCGGCTTCGAAGCGTTTGAGGCCGGCCTCCTCTTCCCGTCTCTTGATGCTCTCTTCCAGGGTTCGCACCACCTCGCCGGGCAGCCTCTCCTTGAGCCTCTCAATCACCTGGAGCGGGAACCCTGCCCGCCCGGAGAAGATGTCCACCAGGGCCGCTTCCCTTGCCTCGTCGAAACTCACCTTCTGGCGCAGGGTGTCGGCCTGCTGCCTCATGTCCCACTGCCGGACAACCGCTCTGGCTTTCTCGTAGAGCTGCTGCGCACGCACGTCGTACCCTGCACCGAGGTAGAAATAGCTCTGTGCGATCAGGGCCCGGACGACATTCCGGCAGCGGCGGGAACCGAGACTCCCAATGTACTGGTCGAGGGCTTCGCGGATGAACTGCTCGTAAGGCAACTTATACTTGGGCCAGGGATACTTCTGGCCAAGGCGCTCGTAATAGCGCCGGGACTTGTTGAGGTCGCCCATGTAGAAAAACTCGATGCTCGTGTTTTTGAGGAAGTTCTCGTAAGCCGAACGCACCCCCCTCCAAAAGGGACCGGTTGTATCCCCGTATCTGTCGTATACGTCCTCAAACAGCTCGATCATGGCATCCGCAAAGCGATAATCCGGCCCCACCATGGGCAGTATCCGTCCCCTGGCGTCGTAAAGCAAACGGCCGCGGCTGACCAGGTTCTGCAAAGCGCCGTACAGGACCCGATCGTAGTTGACGTCATGGTAGACATAATCCATACCTTTGGCCCAGCGGTCGTCGTCGTGCGCTTCCAGGCCGCGCTGCACCCGGGCCTCGTTCAAGCGCCTCTTGTAAGCCTGTGTGACCACCAATCCCTCAGAAGCCCAGTAAATCGCGTGCGGGTGGGGACCGCGCCAGTCGAGGGGGCCAAATCTCTCCATCAGGGCTATCATCTTGCGGGGGTCAAGATGCATCTTTTCCAGCCGCCTGGCCCGGGCGAAGGCTGCAATCTTCTTTACCTCGTCCTGGAACCGCTCGCCCTCCATGAGCTCACGAGCGCCTTCAGGAATCGCCTCCGGCCTGCGCACCCAACTGAAGAACCTCAGAAACCCGTCGTCGGGATTTTCACGCAAGGGGTCAAAGCCTTCGTCACGGCATAGCTCGTAGAACCTACTTACCTATTCATCCTCCAGGAGGTCTTGCTTTATGGCAGGGGCGCCGGCAAACTCGCGCAGATCTTCCACCGAGCCGCCCCCGCCCAGCACTTCATGCATCTCCAGGGCCAGTTCCTGCTTGTACCAGGCGTGGGCCTCGTCGAGATCTTCACCGACCTTGTGCACGTAGAGCCAGCCCAGCAGGAAGTAGAGCTGTGGCACCGTGGGGTTATTGGGAATGCCCTGGTCGCGGAGCAACTCGATGCCCTTCTTCACCCAGGGCCACCGTTCCTCCAGCCGCGGGATGTGCACCGATACGTTGTAGGCGAGGTTCCAGGAGTTGAAGTCCCAGACCTTGGGGAAACGGGGCTCCAGCTTGCAGGCGAGGTCCGCCAACTGGACGAGCTCGAAGAACTTGCCGTCGTTCTTGAGGTCCTCCATCCTTATCCAGATCACGTCCACCAGGATGCCCCGGAAAGCCCCTAGCGCCGTGGTGGCGAGCACAATGGCAGGGCTTGCGCCCTCGAGGGGCTCATTGGTCAGGTCGTAACGTACCTGGGCCCGGTGCAGCGGCCCGATGAGGCTGCCGGAAACAGCCAGGAGGGCCGCCATCAGACAGAACATGATGACCCTTCGCAGTCTTCTCATCGTCGCGCTTCGGCACTCCTTCTAAGCAATCACCCTGGCCAGTTCGCGCCTGCCGTAGAAATAGATGCCCAGCAGCATTGCAGCAGTCCCCTTCACGAAGCACATCAGGGCCGCAGCCTCTGCCACGAATCCCCAACTAACAATCCTCCCGTTCACGAGCTCCCCCAGAGGGCTGTAGCGCTTCAACTGTGGGAAAACCAGAATGATCCCGCGCGAGAAGAAGTGGAGAAATTGCCCCACAAATACCCTGACCTGATGTGAGAACCCCACATGCAGCGCCTCGTCGGTTCCTTCCACTATCGTGGACATGTGGATCCCTGACACCCAGGGGCCGATCAATCCCACGATCAGTATGGTCGCCACCAGAAAACTCGCCACCGGAAACGACAGGGCCGAGCCGGCCATCAGCGCCAGGGCGGCCAGCAGCGTGATGTGGCACAGGATGATGAGCTGGGAACGGTAGTAGTTGGGGAAGAACCCCTCGGTGCCTTGCAGCACCTCTATGCCCCCTTCCGGGTCGAATTGAATGTCGGTGTTCGGCTCAAGGTTCTGGTAGGCCAGGAGGAGGGTCCCGGTGGGCTCAACGACCCAACCGGGCACGGCAATCTCCTGGAACCCCTCGGTCACCCACGTGCCCGGCCGGCGGTAGACTGGCCGCGGCTGCGGTTCACCCCCGCTGCTCTCCGCTTTATCGCTCTGTTCCGCCACCCTGTAGAACCACCACACGCCCCGCGCGCGTTTGTCCATTCCCAAATTGGTGCGAAGGGGTTCGAAACGCAGGTAGACCGGCTCTTCGGAACCAGCCCTCAGTCCCCGAACGGCCCAGCCCAGTGATCCCATGGACCTCACGGTAAACAGGTGCTTCTGAAAGCGCCGGGTGAGCGCCTCCCGCCTGCCGCCCCTGAGGCTGGGCCTCCAGGTCCCGCCCTGCTCGTTGAATTTCTGGACCTCTTTGTCCACCAACTTCTTCACGTCGGGAAGGGGGGGACGGAAGGAGCGGCGGGCCACCAGCACCTCCTCGCGGACCTCCTTCAACATGTCCTCGCGCTTCCTCTCCTCCCACTGCGGCAGGTGAGAGAAGTCCCGCTCGCGCACCATGTAACGCACGAGGCCGTAAACCGCCCCCGCCATCAGAAACAGCAGGGCCGAGCACATGATCACCACCCCCATCAGCTTCCCCAGCACAAACTGCCACCGCGCCAGAGGCTTGGTGTCGGTGATCTGCACGTGTTTTCTCTCTATCTCGCTGCAAATTGAAGCGGTGCATACGAAAACGGCAAGCACCGCCAGCAGCACCCCGGCGAGGGTCAAGGAGTAACTGATGACGATCTGCACCTGGCTCTTGAAGTTGCCCTCGGTCTTCAGGATGAAGGGCAGGGAAGGCATGAGCACCACGAAGAACAGCAACAGCACGACGACGACCTTGCGGTGGAGGGCTTCCACGATCATCTTGCGGGCCACGGCCCAGATGTGCGTCCAGGACCGCAGCACAACCACAGCAATTGCCCCGGTGCCAAGCAGGCAGACCACTGTGCTCACGGCGGGCCACGGATCGGCGCGAACCGCCTCCCAAAACTCGCCCGGGCCGGCCGACAGGGAGGAAGCCAGCCGCGCCACCACGCCCGCCAAGAGATAAAAAAGCGGCGCCAGCGAGACCAAAAAGAGGGCAAACAACACCTCGGGGGCCCATCGCACGAGCTGGTCCCATCCCCGGCCCAGAGCCGTTACCAGAGCCGAAGGACGCAACGCACCGACCACTCTATCTATGATCCGCATCATTGTGAAAACAGGCCTCAGAGACAGGCGGTGAGCAGCGCGAAGGCGACACACGCTTCGTGTGCTCACCTGCATCTTCGCGAGATGCCGCTAGCGAGTGCTCCAGCGCGCCAGCGGCACCTCAGTCTTTCTCTTTCTCGTCTTCGTCCCCGCTCTCCCCCTCGC
>JAUWZH010000105.1 GCA_030615435.1 Candidatus Brocadiaceae bacterium
GGACGTTTTGCGCCGACAACACAGCCATCGGGCTTCGCAGCCGGCCGCAGTAGATCCGGGTTTTGCAATAGCCCCTTAGCAGCCGGTTGAAAACGTGAGGCTCGGCCGCCTCGGCTGGGAAGAGCACAGGAGAGGCGCCACACCGAACCGTTCGGCACGGAGGCTCTCGAGGAGGTCTCTTCGGCAAGCTTGAGCCCTGAGCAGGTCCGAAGTGATTCGAGCGGCGCGTGCCCCACATCGGGACATTGCCCTCAGGCGAAGGTTCGTGGTGCAATTCGCGACGCCTTGACTTTCCCAAGGGCTGTCAGACGCTGACGTTGGCACGGGCACGCATCAAAGGTGTTTGACACGACCGGCGGCATCTGTTACATTCAAGCGTCATCAACGCGGGGTGGAGCAGTCAGGAAGCTCGTCAGGCTCATAACCTGAAGGTCGCGGGTTCGAATCCCGCCCCCGCTACCAACGCCTCACGCGACTCCCCGTCGGCCTCCAAAAGGTCGACGGGGTTCGTTTTGTACTCCAATCGCCCGTCCGGGTACGCCTCCACCTCGCCGACGAAAAGGCGCAGGCCATCCCGCACCATCTCCGGCTCTCTGGCCCCAAGGAGCCCGTCCTTCTGGCGGCAGATCGTCTTCTGGATCGCGCGCGTCAGGCGCGACAGGTCGAGGCGCGGGCCAATGTTCAGTTCCTTCTCCCGCTCCTCCAGCGCCGCGAGGTTCGCCTTCAGCTTCCCCAGCTCGTCGGCCCATAGGTCATCCGTCTCGTCCCCCCGTTCCTTTGCCTCCACCATCAACTGCATGACCGCAGAGATCTTCTTCTGGCACGCGGCCTTCTGCTCTTCCAGGTGCTCCAGATCGGCATCCTTCGTGGCCAGCCGCTCGGCTGCCAGGCGGGTGATCGTCTTCCGCATCCTGTCGATGGCCTCGGGGCTGAAGATGTCCTCACAGACCTGGCGGATCATCTCATCCCGGACGAGGTCCATTCGAAAGCGAAAGCTGTTCTTGCACGTCCCCCCGGTCTGCCGCGCGCCGCACGTCATGTAAATGTAGTGCCCCTTCGAGTTCTTCGACGGCTGAGCCACGAAGATGTGTCCGCAGTCGGCGCACCGCACCAGCCCCGACAGAGCGTAGGTCCGACGCCCTTTCCCCGAGGAACATCGCCGCTTTGCCCGGCGCCCCTGCACCGCATCCCACGTCTCCTGGTCGATGATGGCCAGGTCGGGCCGGTCCATGACGATCCACTCATCCTCCGGCCGCTCGCGGTAGATACGGCGGCCCGTCTTCCGGTTCCGGTAGAACTCGCGCTGGTTGAAGATGAGCCGACCGATGTAGATTTCGTTGTCGAACATGGAGAGCACTGATGGCGCGTGCCACTCGCCTCCCGCCGGCGAAGGAATGCCCTCCCGGTTCAGCGCGCGAGCAATACTCTTCATGGAACCACCCTGGCGGTAGTCGCGGAAGATGCGTTGGGCCATGGCCGCCTGTTCTGGATCGACCGTGAATTGCCCCTCATCGTCCCGCGCGTAGCCGTACGGCGCCGGGCAGCCGATGTGGCCGGCCTTCGCAGCCTTGACGTTCCCCGCGTGGGTTCGCTCGGCGAGCTGGCGGCGATAGTGCTCTGCGAAGACTAGGTGCATGCCCCTGGCCAGCGGATCGTCCCCCTCCGTCGCGCTCACGACCTCGACGCCCGCGTCCTCGAGGTCCTGGATCAGCGTGGCCGTCTCGGCCTGGCTGCGCCCCAGCCTGTCGAACTTGTACACCATCACGCGGTCAAGCAGCCCGTTCGCCGCGTCGCCGATCAGGCGCATCAGCGCCGTGCGCCCGGCGATGGTCGTTCCGCTCTTGGCGCGGTCGATGTACTCGGTAACCTCGTAGGGCTCGCCTTCGGCGTCGAGACGTTTGTGGCAGGCCTCCAGTTGCGTCTCGATGCTGTAGCCGTCGTTCTGCTTCTCCGTGCTATACCGGGCGTAAAGGGCTACTCGCATGTCGCATCTCCCTGCTGCTGCTGACGTTCGGACTTCCGCGTCTCGGCCATGTACTCGTCCACCACGGCCGACACGAGGTTACCGATGAACGCCGCCACAATCAACTCTTTTCTTTCGGGATCGAGGCTTTTCCACAGTGGTCGCAGGGGCGCCAGTTTCGGCGCGGGAGAGCGGTGTCTCTTCGCCTTGCCTTCTGTCCGATCCGTGTCCATACGCAACCTTCCCAGCAGGATGAGTCGCGGTGCCAGGCACCCCTCGCGGTTCGTGCCGAGACGATGGCCCGCCACAAGGAAAAGGGGGGACAGAGCGCATGGAGCGTGACACGGAGCCTGTTTTCTCTCGCATTGCCGCTTGTGCCTCACGTTCGCTAGGCATATAATGCACGTTTGCCACTCCCGAAACCGGAGATCGCCATGAGTCCCCGAGACAGGAAGAAACTGACTGCCCGCCAGCGAGAGATACTCGACTGGATCAAAGGGTTCATCGATGAGCACGGCATGCCGCCCACTGTGCGTGAGATCGGCAGCGCGTTCGGCATGAAGAGCTCCAGTGCTTTCGACCATCTGAAAGCGCTGGAGCGAAAGGGCCGTCTCCGGCGGGGCGATCTGGGCGCACGCTCACTGATCTTGGAAGGAAGCGAAGCGCAACCGCAGTGCGAACACGTCGACGTCCGCGTCGTGGGGCGCATCGCGGCCGGCAGTCCCATCGAGGCGGTTGAAGACGACCTGGGCGCCGTCCCGGTGAACAAGGACCTCCTTCGCGGCCGCGGCGGTTTCGCCCTGCGCGTGGCCGGCGACAGCATGGTCGAAGAAGGGATTCACGACGGGGACTACGTGATCGTGCTGGAACAGGAGACGGCCAACGACGGCGACATCATCGTGGCGCTGATCGATGGCGACGCCACGCTCAAGAAGTTCTATCGGGACGGCGATGGGTACAGGCTTGAGCCAGCCAACGGCAAGATGGAACCAATCCCGGTGAACTCAGGCGACTTTCGGATTCAGGGAAAGGTAGTTGGGGTGATGCGACATTACGACCGCTTGAACAGAGAGGGATAGTTGATGGCCAACGACTATGCGCCGAAGCTGTTTCTGCGACAGGCAGAGAATGCGCTGCTCAAGGAGTAATTCGCCGGCCGCGGAGAGCTTGCCGACATCGACTGGGATAACCTGGGTGAGACGGAAGTCGACCCCGTCCATGATGCGTGGGAGGCATTGCCCGAAGAGAAGCAGGAAGAGGTCGAGCGGGATTGCCGCGGCATCTTCGACATGGCTTCTGTGGAAGGGGTGCGAACCCTCGTAGACGAGAGCAAGTTCCACGATTCTGACGTCGACATAGCGACGGAGCTCGAAGCATGGGAGGGACTTCTCAACAAAGCTTTCTGGGTGTTCCTGAGGCATCGGGACATATTCGACATTGCCGCCATTCTGGACCGTGCGGACCACCTCAACAGCCGCTACTGGCGCAAGCGGAAGGACTTCCCGAAGAAGGAGCCCGACCTGTCCGGCGAGGCGAAAAAGGAACTTGGCGACGCGCTGAGGGCCTACTACCGGGAGCGGCAAGGACGGGGAAAATGGTGCGAGGTCGAACATTACCTTCGGGGGGACCGGTATCACTACTTCTTCGCCTATCCGAAGGACTACACCGACACCTTCATCGGCTATGACGACCGCGGTCACTTCGAACGGCGTCGGCAGAGCCCGGCATTCGAGGTGGTCTTCGTCTATGAGCCTGTGGACGGCACACTCGACCTATACGCGCAGGGCGACAAGAACCTGAAGCAAGATCTTCAGAAGCTCTTTGGGCGGGCAATCTTGCACGAAGAGATCGGTGAGGAGACGAAGAACTCGGTCGCGTACGAACTGAACGGGCTGAAGGACCGCAACTTCGCTTTCCCGACTGATCCGGTGGACGGCGTCCTTGGGGTGCGGGTGCGGGAACTGCGGCTCTCCGTCGTCGGCAATGAGCGGAAGCGCATCACGTTCACCGTTCCGCCGAAGGGTGCGCAGACCGATGTGCATGACTTGATGGCACAGGCGTTGCACCAGGAGCGACTTCCACTCTCGATGGTCAACATCACGTCGGCCGTCATTCAGATGCGGTTCAGCAACACGAGCGGCAACGGAAGGGCCGAGAAGACAGTATCCTTTCGCGTTTCCTACCCCGACTCCTGCAACCTCAAGGACATGCCTGAACATCTCGTAGCCAAGAAGTATCTGAAGCTGTGGGGGATCGAACCTACCGCACTGCAAGAGGCATAGGATGGCAAATACCAGGAAGCTCACCGATGCGGAAAGAGAGTCTGCGAAGGCCATTCTGGAGAACGTGCGCCAGCAGATCGCCACTGCGGCCACCGGCGACGCGCCTCTCTTGTGGGCCATCCGTCGCTACGTCTACATACGGCTTCAACACGACGAGCGAGGGCAACCCCGCGCAGAGGAAGACCCTGAAGCTGAAGAAGTGGGTCGCGCAGAAGGGTAAGTGCGCGATGTGTGGCGGGGAGTTGCCCGAACGAGGGGCAGAGCTTGACCGCCTCGATCCGATGAAGGGTTACACAGCGGCGAACACTCGCCTGGTCTGCCACGATTGTCACAGGGCGGACCAAGAGGAAAAGGGGTTCGCGTAGAATGGCTGGCAAGGCCACGGGGGACTCAGAAACAATGCGGGAGCCGCCGGAAGAATGCCTTGCGCTGATCTGGAGCCGAGCTGATGCCAGGGAGCCGCGCTTCAGCGGGGACGACGTCGCAGCCTGGCCCGATGGCACGATGGCTCAGTTGGCCGGGATGGGCCTTGTCCGCGAGGTAGAAAACGCCACGTCCGTTGTGTGCGACGCTTGTGCTGATGCTCACGTGGAAGAAGTCATGCTCATCACAAGCCCACGAGGATCGACGCCGCGCGCCTACATATCCTGCCCTGAGAATGGCCGCGTGCGCGTTCCGATCGAGCGGCTCCGACAGTGGGAAGTGGACTTCACTGGCCTGGCCCGAGCCATCGCCAGTGCTTTGGAGCTGGCTGGGAATGTCGAGGAGATTGTCTCCGGCCGAGTCTGGTTTCTTGGGAAAGCCACCATCGCCGCGCAGTTACGCGAGATCTTCCTGGCCTGCGGACTAACCTGGGAGGATGCTTGCGACGTCCTCGGGAAGTCCGCCCGCCTCAACGCAGCCAGGACTTCGATTCTCCTCGCCGCCGGTGAAGTGCCGCCGGAGAGGATATGGCAAGGCGATGCGCCGCCTGTTGTGGCGCTCAAGAGCGTGGGCACTTGGAGCGAAACGGGGCTATCTGTCGACCGCGGACACCTGGAGAGCCTTCTGTCCAGCGGCAGGAAGAAGAAGCCAGCCGTCCCCCTGGTGTCTTTCCCGACGCCCGCCGGGACAACATGGTCGGACGTGCGGCTCATCGTCAAATACACGGGTTTGCGCGTTGAGGCCAAGGGAAAGCACAAAGACTACACCGTCGAGAGCGCGGGATTTGAGAAACAAGGCACGAAGCGAGGGCCGAACCGGTTGTGGCTGTTGCTGAAGGCGTTTGGCATGCACGGCGGCCTCCTTCCTTTCAAGGCCGTCGATGCGAAGACGCGGACCAACCTCAAGCAATATGTGTCTGACCTCCGCAAGCAGCTGACCGCTCT
Source organism: Candidatus Brocadiaceae bacterium (assembly GCA_030615435.1). Classification (GTDB taxonomy): domain Bacteria; phylum Planctomycetota; class Brocadiia; order SM23-32; family SM23-32; genus JAUWZH01. The sequence continues at coordinate 5,613 of JAUWZH010000105.1, forward strand.
TCTGCCCGGCATTGAGGACGAGTCCGTCTCCTACGACAAGGGCGAGAAGGCCTACAGGACCGCTTTTCGCATCTCCTCAGACGAAAGCCTGCAATTCCCCACGCCGCTGAACGCGTCGTGGACCGACGTTGCCATCGCCAGAGACGGGGATACCGGCATTCGCATCGCCGTGACCGCCAGGGAGAAGTTCCCCGTGTCCGCATACGAAGAGGACGATGGGCGTGGCGAAGACACCCACCGGTGGGAGGCCGCCGAGCGCGAGGGGACGGTCGAGCGTGCGTATGATCTCCGCATGCTCAGGCTGGCAGATGAGCAGGACCATCCCAACCATGCTGGGCAGGCACTTCTCTCGGTCCTTTCCGGCGAGGGGACCGTTCGGCGCGATGCCGATGACAGGGGAATGCTCGACCTCTGCGGTGTCTTGACCAAGCTCATGGGTATCGACGATTCGCCCTTTCGGTTCGCCGAGTACGACGAGAAATGGGTCGCGCTGTTCGACACGCCGTGACCGCGCGCCGGAAGGAGACAACTCCGTGAGATGGAATAGCACTGGGCCATAGGCATCTTTCCCACCGGACGCTGGCCCAGAAAGATCGGGAGGCGACAGATGCAACATGTGCCGAAGCACGAACTACCGGATGAGGAGGAGATTCGCGAGCTTGCGCGCCAGAACTTGCCCCGGCATATCCTCGTTAGGAGGATTGAGTGCCGATGGGACGACGGCATCCCCGGATCGATTCAAGCCGACTGGGAAGTACTGATCGAATACGAGAATCAGCTTGATGAGGCCCGACAGGGAACAATGGAGGACATCTCCTCATTCCAGAGGTGGGCGCATCCACTTCGGGACGCCATCAGGGCCAAATGGCCCCCCTATGCTTTGCGGATAAAGTTCGCGCAGGTAGAAACCGGACAGACGTGAGCAGCAATCGATCAGCAAGCGGCTCAAGCTGATCGGCCGGAATCGATGGCGCCAAGAGCAGCTCAGCCGCCTTCCTGGGCCATTTGTGAGAAACACGGCGATGACGACCGAAGGGGGCTCCTCCAGGTCTGACATCCTGCATGCTGGACTGGGCTTCTTCCCTCCCGGTCATTTCTGACCGACACCTTCCTGGTCTTCTTCAAGAAACCCCGTTTCCCGATCTTCTCGTAACTCACACCATGCCACGGAGTTGACCGCTCCATCTCCTCGCTCACCCATGCCTTCACGGTGATTTCTGACCTGAGCGCTTTATGCGCTCAGAAAGAACAAATGACCGTGAATGGCTGGAGCAGGAGATTCGGGGCGAAGCCTACACGTCTTTGCTGCAGCACCTGCAGCAGACGCACGCTTTCCTTCGCCGGTTTTCCACGTGGGCGGACGTCGTCGCGTTCATGCGTGAGGGGACATCCTCCGATCCGCGCAAGGACGGGGTATTGCTCCCCATCCTTCAGGCGCACGCGCGGGACGGGGACGCGCGCTGGCGCACGATCCTCCTCGTCATCTTCTGGCCCGGCATCGAGTCCGTCTGCAAACGGAAGGGACACTGGGAGCAAGACGAGGACCTGCTGTGGGGGAACGCCGTCTGGGCGTTCCTACAGGCCGTCTGCAAGCTGAACATCTCCAGGCGCACTGACCGTCTCGTCCCACGGATCATCAACGGGACGATCCACCGGCTGCACGACGAGTACAGCCGACAGTGGCGTCACGGCGAGCGGGAAGTCGCCACCGATCCCGAGGAACTGGACGAGCGGGAAGGCGACGGCGAGGCCGAGATCATCTGCACGGTCGACCTGCACCTCTGGCAGGACGCCGAGGTCGCACGGTTCCGGGGGCACATGGAGGCCGGTCGCATCAGCGAGGCGGATTTCCACCTTCTCGTCGGCACGCGCGTGTATAGCAAGTCCGCCGCGCAGTACGCACGCGAAGTCGGGATCAGCGGCGACGTTGCGCGGAAGCGCCGCCAGCGCGCCGAGGCGGTCATCCGCGAGTTCGAAGAGAAAACCGCACCCGACTTGTCACGCTCCCCTGCCCCTGAACCCCCTTTTCCCTTGTGAGGCAGACCCAATCGTCAGTGACCGAGGAGCGGCGGACATGATCAACAGGGCAGAAGCCAGGGAACTGATCGACGAGCTGTTCGAAGAAGAGGCGCTCGTCCTCGGCGGCATCGTCGCCGTGCATGCCGTGGACGACGACCTCGTCTGGCGGCTCGTCAGAAACCTCGACGCCATTCGCGGGAAGGCCCTGCGTCGCATCGCGGCGCAGGAGCCCGACCGCGTCGCCGGCGCTCCCGCCGCCCGCCCCAACCTCAGGCCTCATCCGGCCATCGAGGAGTTCCTGCTCAAGATCAGGAGGCCGTGACGATGGCCCAGGCGCAGCCGCATTTCCTGACCAGCGAGCCGGACGCCGTCTACCGCGAGAAGGCCCGTCACTACCTGACGAGCCATCAGCTCGCGGACTTCCGCCGATGCCCCGTCCTGTACTACAGGAAGAAGATGAGGCTGATCGCGGACGAGGATCGCCCGGCCTATAGGCTCGGGCGCGCGGCGCACACGCTGATCCTCGAGGGCATCGATCGGTTCGAGGCCGGGTATGCCACGGGCGGCCCCATCAATCCCTCCACCGGGCAGCCCTACGGTCCCCGCACGAAGGCCTACGCGGAGTGGGCAGCGTCCCTCGGCAAGGAGGTGCTCACCGATGACGAGGCCGCCCTGATCGCCCAGATGAACACCGGCGTCGGGGGCAACACGCTGGCGTCCGACATCCTCGCGGAAGGCCTCCCCGAA
>JAUWZH010000018.1 GCA_030615435.1 Candidatus Brocadiaceae bacterium
ATCCGCCTCCCGGGCGTGGAGGAAGGGCACCTCTGCCTCAAAGACCATCGAGAAGCCTGCCGTGGCGCGGTAGAACTGCGCCGAGACCAGCGGGATGTTGTCCTTCTCCCCGTCGAAGCCTGCGATGAGGTACATCGCGTCGTAGCGCCCGTTGGGAACCCTCAGGCGGATGCGCGCCGGATCCACCTCGGACGGGGCGACGAACCGATGCAGCTCAGAGCGCACCGGCCCGTGGCCCTCCATGTTGCCTTCCCGCAGGGAGCTGCGGCCCACGTCAATGTGGTCGGCCCCCTCGTTCAGCCCGGGGTCGGCGAAGCTGAAGGGGATGCCCTCGACCATTACGGTCCGCCCGACCGGCAGGGCGTCCGACCGCACGCCCGCCCCCTCCGCGAGGGCCCTGTCGCGGACGTACCCGTCAAGTGCGATGGGCTCGTAGAGCGCCCCGTGCGTCACGAGGGGCTTGACCGACATCGAAGCCAGCCGGGCGCCGCGCACCAGTTCCACCTGAATCGCCCCCGATGTCTTGAGGTCCTCGCCCTGGTGATCGAGAACGAGCCGTCCGTCCACCCATGCCCGCGCCCAGTCCGCACCGATCTGGTATCGAATGTAGAACCACTTCCGGGCAGCGGTGGGCAGCTCGGCCATGTCCCTCTCGATGCCAGCCCGGACCTGCGGGTCCCACGTCGGCAGGATCTTCCGGTAGGCCCGCAGGGCGTAGTTGAACCCCCGGCCGCCCTTCCGCGGGCTGAACCCGGCCATTTTGGGATTGGAGTGGATGAACCGATTGCCCGCAAGCGGGGGGCCTGAGATGCTGGCATTGCCGTCCTGGCCGCAGGTGATCGCGAGCCGCAAACCGGCGCTGTCGCTGTCCTTGCACACGGTGATGGCGAAGCGACCGGTGCCCTCTTCCCCGGCGGCCCGCACCAGGCAGGTGATCTCCACGTTGCTGCCGTAGATGGTCTTGCCCGTCAGAGTAAGCCCGCCGGGGTCCTCACAGACGAGCACCTGCCGCCCGATCGTCTCATCGCGCTCGATCCGATAGGGCCTTCCTTCCCCGCGTGCCTCAAAGCGCCAGGCAGCGGCGGGGGATCCGAGGACGAGCTCCAGGCCTGGGTCCGGCGAATCCTCTCTCTCTTGCCACCATGAAGGTGTTTCCTTTGGCTGCGCGCCGGCAGTGTAGACAACCGACCCAACGAACAGCAGTGCGATCACGACACAGACGAGAGATCTCATTTTCATCACTTCATTCCTTTCCGAGATACGCGCTAATGCTCCGCGAGTCAAAGGCCCGGTTCTTGAAAACGAGCCTGTCACCGACCGTGTAGTGGGGGCACTCGCCGTTGACGTCCACCACCGCAGCCTCGACCTCTTGCGTACCCACCGCCCAACCTCCAAGAGCCATGTCCGCGCGGAAAGAAACCGCGTGGTGCACAAGGCTACCCTGCCGCCGCGGCCATGTCAAACTCATCGCGGCTTGAGAGGATGGCTTCGCGCCGGCCAGGTCCGGCAGCGCCCTGCGGGCCGGCAGGCGCATCCTGCGCGCGCTCCAGGGGCGCGATGTGCGTCCTATTCTGCCGCAACCTCCCCGTCCCGCAGCATGAAGAAAGCCGTCGAGGGTGCGGCCTCGCGCATGAGGTCGCACGTCTCAGGATGGCAGGTAAAGAGGAGGACCTGGTGCGTTTGGGTCAGTTCCAGCACGGCCTCGACAGCGGCCCTGGCGCGGCGGGGGTCGAAATTGGCGAATATGTCGTCCATCACGACCGGCAGGGGTTCCTGACGCCGCCCGAACTCCCGTATCAGCCCCAATCGCACTGCGAAGTAGAGTTGTTCCTTCGCGCCGCGGCTGAGTTGATCCATCTGCTTGCGCTCCTCGCGCCCGTCCAGGACCTGGAGTGTGGCCTGCCCGGCGGGTGCAACGATCTGTCGGTACTGCTCGTGGGTTATCCGCCTGAAGAACTCGCTGGCGTCCCTTATTACGGCCGGCTGCCTGTCCCTCTCGTACCGCTGCCTGGCCTCGTCGAGCAGGGCGGCGGCAAGGGCGCGCACACTCCATTTGCGGGCCTCGCCGCGCAGCCTTGAGAGCAGGGTTTCCTGCCTCAGGCGCAGTTCGCCGCAATCGTGCTCGGATTCCAGGCTGCGCAACTGTTCCCGGAGCCTGCCCCGTTCGTCGAGGGCCGCCTCGAGCGCGCGGCGCAGTTCTTGCAGTACGCTCTCGGCCTCGCTCCTCCGGTTCTCCTCCCGTTCACGTGTGGTCTGGCTCAGTTCTTTCTCCAGCGCCGCCAGATGCTCGCCGGGGCCGGCTATCTTCTCCAGGGCGACGTTCCGACGATTGGCGTCTTCTTTCAGTCTCTGACGTCGCTCCCAGATGCCTGCGCGGTTCCTGAACTCTTCGCACTGGGCGGCCCCGGCACTTTCGAGAAGCCCGCTCTTCTCTGCCTCCGCATCTCGTTGCTTTTCTCTCAATTGCTCGAGTTCTCGCTTTAGCTCCTGAACCCTCTCTTTCAGCCCGTCGCGCAGGCTCCTGTTGGAGCGAGCGGTTTCCAGGTCCTTCGAGAAGCGGTCTGCAAGTTGTCCCACGTCTGCCGGCTCAGGCGCGGCCTCTCCACGGCGTTCCGAGATGCGAGTGACATCCGCTCGATACTCGTCCACCGTCCGCTGCATGAGGGCAATGCGCTCCCCGAGGCCTTCGACGTCGTACTGGTGCTTCAGACATTCCCCTATTGTCGTTACCATTTCCAGGGCCCCGTCGGGACTGACGTCCCCGCGCAGTCCGACGGAGGCCAACCAGCCGGCCCATTTCTGCACTGCTTGGGAAAGGGCTACCTCGGCCTTCTGGGCCACCTGCTTCGCCTCTTGATGCTGCCGGCGGGTGGCGTCCGATTGCTCGGAGGCTGCATTCACGCGTTCCAGTGCCGCCGTCCACCGGCGGTGCTTTTCGAGCTCATCTTCGCCGTCCTGGATGAGCGCGTCGGCCGCCTCTTCGTCGGAAGGCGCCTCCACCTGGAGTTCGCTGCAGAGCCCGGCCATGTCCTCCTCGGCTTCAGCGAGGCTGCGGAGGTGTTCTCTTTCTCGCCCGTTGAGCCCTGCCAGCCGCTGCTCCACCGTTTTCAGGTAGGTTTCCAACTGCTGGCGTTCTTCCGAGACGCGTTGCGCCCGCCGGCTTCTGAGCAGCCAGTAGATGCCCGCGGCGGCCACGCCGAGCAGGCCGCCGAGCGCGAGGGCTGCCGGCCAACTGGCCAGCGCCCCGAGCGACGCCCCGACCAGAACGCCTGTAACGATGGCGAGGGGAACCGGCCACCGTGGAAGGCCGACGGCGACCCTTCGAAGCTGCCCGGCGAGGTGCTCCTTTTCCGACTCGAGGTCTTTCGTCCTCTCCTCGTCGTGCTCCTTTTCCGCCTGCAGTCGCAAGTGCCTGCGCACGAGGCGGGCGAGCTTTCTGAGCATTTCGCGCCGTTCATCGAGGGCCGCCCGGTCCTTCTGAGCAGGCTCAGGAGTCTCTGCAAGGGCCTTTCGGGCCACCTCCTGTTTTTCAGCCGCCTCCCCGTGTGCCTTCCCGGCATGCTCTGCGGCTCCCTGGGCCTCGCGCAGGGAGGTCTCCTCCTCCTGCATCGTCTTGCGATGGCTGCGAATCACGTCCCGTTCGGCAATCGAGGTGTCAAAGGCCCTGAGCCGTTCCACGTCCCATTCGGCTCCGAGCTCCCGCAGGGCTTCGGCGACCCTCTTGCCGGCGTCGTTCAGTTCCTGTGTGACCGCCGGGAGATCGCTCAGGGCGCTGTCGTAGTGGTCCCTTCTTCGCTGGAGCCTTGTGATTTCCTCGCTCTGTTCCAGGACGCGCTCGTCAACGACCACAGCATCCAGTTTTTTCCTGTGCTGATTCCACTCGCTTTCCGAATCCCTGATCTGCTCGGCGAGCCCGGTGAGCTTGTCTTCGAGCCTTTCGAGGCGGGCTACGCCGTCCTGAGGGAAAGAATCTATCTGCGGCAGCTCCGCGAGTTCCTTTTCTGAGTTGCCGAGCTCAATCCAGTCTTCCCACGCATCCAGGAGTCGTTTCGCCCCGTCGCACCTGTTTTTCGCGGCCCCTTCATCGCGCTGCAAGTCTGCGATCTTGCGCTCGGCGCCGGCAAGCTCCGCGTGCAGCCTGTCGAACTCCTCAATGTCCCTGGAGCGCTCGCTGAGTTGCCTTCTGAGCCCTTCCAACTCCCTCAAGATGACGTTGACGATGGGCTTGCTGCCGCCCGGCTTGAACAAGAGGCCCTTTTCCTTCTGAAGGTCACCCACCAGCTCGCTCAGGGGCACCTTCCCGGTTCCCATGCCTGCGCTGTAGATTGCCCCCGTGACGGTTTCGTCGTCGAGGCTTTCGAACTGTTGAAGCTCGTCGAGGCTGAAAGCGAAGACGTTGCGGAAAACGTCCGCAGTGGCGAATCCGAGCAGTTGCTTCAGCACCTCCTCGCCGCCCCTCGCCCCATCGGGCAGCGTAACGCTCACCGGCCCACCGCGAGGACCCTCGCGCCGCTCGATTACGTAACGCCCATCCCCGGGGGAGACTACGACGATCCGCCCCCCGTATCGCCCGCCTCGCAGCGGGGGATAGGGATTCTCGCGTCCTCGACGGTCGGGGAATCCGAAGAAGATGCGGCGCACGAACGCAAGCAAAGTGCTCTTGCCCGCCTCGTTGTCCCCCTGGATTACGGAGAGACCGGGCGCTATCGGCCCCAGGAGCACGTCGTGGAACATCCCGAAACCGTCAATGTGAATCTCCGCAATCCTCAAGAATCCTCCTCCACCAGCCTGTCGAGACACAGGGATTCGGCCTCCTCCAGGAGGGAAAGCATCTGCTCCTCGCCGGGCACATCCAGGTACTTCCGGCACAAGCGGTGCTCGTACAGCGTCCTGAGGAGGTCCGGCAACTCGCTCCGGCGGTCGGGATTCTCTCTGTAATCGGCAACGAGCCCCAACAGGTCCCCGACGATGTCCTGCGACTGGCGTCGAGAGGCGATATCCACGCTCGGCCGCGTCTGCACGGCGATCCTGTCTACCCAGACGGCCGGGGTGAGGTCGCGGCCATACTCGCGCAATTGCTCCAGGAGGTCTTCGGCATAGCCGGGGCGCTGGAGCGTCTTGTGGAGTGGCCCTCGCCCGCTCAGGGTCAGTCGGCAGACGCATGGGCGTTGCCCGGCACTTGCCTGAATCCCACGGACGCTCTCCTCCAGTGCCCTCAACAGCTTCTCGTCGGTGTCAATGGACTCAATGCTTATCTCCTCGTTCGCCCAGCGGACGGCATCCGTGGGAACGAATTCGGTCCGCACCTGTTTTTCGGCGCTCACTTCAACGAAGAAACACCCCCGGTCGCCTGATTCATTTACGTGTCGTCCCTGCGTATTGCCGGGATAAACGACGGTAGGATTGTCCGCCGAGAGCACGTTCCTGGAGTGCACGTGTCCCAGGGCCCAGTAGTCGAGCCCGGCGCCCGCGAGGTCGCCGAGTGTGCAGGGGGCCCAATCCTCGTGCCCGGTATCGCCCCCGACGTTGCAGTGCAACAGCCCGATCTGAGGAACGGGCGACTTGGAGGGCTTGAACCTGCGGGCAAGGTTGGCCTTGATCTGGCGTCGGGGAAAACTGATCCCGTGGACAATGGCGCACGGGTCGCCGTCGCGTTCGAAGAGGACCGATTCGACCTCTCTTCCGCCGAAGACGTGTGTGCCCTCGGGCCACTGGAGCGACGAGGCCCAGCCGTCGAGCGGGTCGTGGTTGCCGTGCGCGATGAAGGAACGGATGCCCGCCTCGCTGAGCTTCCGCAGCCCGTCCCGGAAGGCCAGTTGGGCCCTCAGGCTCCGATCCGCACCGTCGTACACATCCCCGGCGACCAATAGGAAGTCGGCGGAGCGCTTCATGCAAAGCTCGATGACGTTCTCGAAGGCCTGAAACGTTGCGCTCTTCAGCAGATCGGCGAGCTGGGCGTCCACTTCCCCGAGGCCTGCGAAGGGGCTGTCCAGGTGCAGGTCAGCAGCATGGACAAACGAAATCACGCCCCGCTCCTTTTTCGACTTCCCGGGTCCTCCCGGACCGGCGTTGAGGGCGAGCAGACGCCTCACTTCCTCCGCCCCCACTGCCCCCAGAGCATACCACCGCGCCGGGGCGCAATCAACGCGAGGGCAGCGTGATGTTTCCCGGCCCCCCAGCGGCGCCTTTTCGGAGGGCTTCGCAAGGTGCGCCGCCCTTGGGCCGGGCCCTTCATACCACCCTGCGAGACAAACGAGTTGACATGGCAAAAGGGTTGGCACAATACTGTCTGCCCTGTCCTGGCCGGAAGGGCCGGGATAGGAACGAGAACGTGGAGACGTCTCGGCACATCGCCGCCGGCTGCGTGGCTGCGGCTCACCGTCCACGAGGCCGTTTCGGCTGCACCGGAGGAAACGATGGGCGAGGAAGCCTTGCCCGGCCAGCAACGGCTCGCGGAGAGAACCTTTCCCTTTGACGAGCTTCGAGAGATGCGGCGCGACCGCCACGTTGACGTGGCGACGGAGCCGGGGGCCATCTCTCTGGTGCCCTTCCTGTTGCTGTTCGACGAGACCGGCAGGACGGAGAACGGTCGGTTCAATCAGCCCCTTTCCGAGCGCCTGTGGGCAAAGAAGGAGTTCGTGATTGACAAGCCCGCCGTGCGCTGGGCCCAGCTCTATTTCATTCGCGGTTCGGACAAGACGCAGATCCGCTTCAACGGCAGGCGGCTGAGCGTTGGCCCGCCTGAGCGGTGGCCATCCGGGGACTGGGGCGTGGTTGACGTGCCGGTCGAGTGCCTGAGGGAGGGGCTGAACGAGGTCGTCTTTTCGGGCAGCGGCACCCTGTTTGTGGAGAACAACCTGTGGCCCAACCGCAGCGCCCGAAGCGTGGACGGAGGCAAGACGTGGGACTACGATCACATCGGCGGCGACGGAGCGTTCAACGGGGAATACACGGTGCGGCTGGGGCTCGGGCGCTATCCTGATGGAGGCGCGATCTGGTCGGACGGGATAGAGATCGCGGCCCTCGCGGCCGGAGGGCCGATACGTCCGCGTGTGCGCGCCGAGGCGGTATGCCTCATGGCGAACTTGACCGCTCCACCGGGCACGGAGGTAGGGTTCGAGCTTCGCTCGGGCATGACGCCGGAATACGACCCCGAGGCCTGGGAGGCGTGGCGTCCGGCGCCGCTGGGGGAGTGGCTGGAGGTGCCGCCGGGGCACGGGTACCTGCAATGGCGCGCCGCACTTTCGACGGCTGATCCTCTGCGCACGCCCCTGCTGCGTTCGGTCACCCTCCGGGCAAAGCTGGAGGCGCACCGCAGCCCTGACGAAGGGAAAATCAGAGTAGTGAGTTTCAAGAACCAAGGGATCATCCGCAGCTCCTACCATTTTGTCTACCAGAAGCCGGGCCTGCGTCTCGAGATACTGCGCGAGAAGTACCACCTGGACGACCTGGTGGCCGGCGCCGAGACGGAAGTGGAGAGATTCGCCGCGCTGCGCCACTGGACCCGCCACCAGTGGGACAATGGGTGGGTAGGGGGGGAATATGCCTTCTGCGCCCCGATGGACGCGCTGGTGGTCCTGGACATGGCGAAGCGGGGCAAGTGCGCCGCCTTCTGCGGGCACTATGCTGCGGTTTTCGTCCAGTGCGCCCTCGCCCTCGGCTACACGGGGCGAGACGTGTATCTCTGCACCCACGCCTGCGCGGAAGTGTGGTCGAACCAGTACGGCAAGTGGATCATCATGGACCCGGGCCCCGACCAGGACGATGAGAAGAGGATCAACTACCACTACGAATGTCGCGGCGTCCCGATGAACAGCCTGGAACTGCACGAACGCCTGACCGAGGGAGACTGGGAGGGCCTCGAGGCGGTGACCAGCAACCCGTCGAATCACTGGGAGCCGGCAAGAGACCCAGACGCGATGCAGAGATACCTCTACGTCAGGATTCCGTTTCGGAATAACATGCTCGACTCGCCGCTGCCGGGGGACCTCGACGTGCGCGGCTATCCTTCGACCACGGACTGGATCGTCTGGCGCGACGGGGCGGTCTCGGAGCTGCGCCGCGATTACCCTTACAGCACCAACCGGAAAGGAGACATCTACTGGACTCTGAACCAGGTGGCGATCTACCCCTCCTACGGCGACAGGACGGGGTGGCTTCGCCTGGAGTTCGATACCCAGACGCCGAACTTGAGGACATACCAGGTGCGCCTCGATGGGGCGGGCTGGACCCCGTGCGGCAGCACCTTCGATTGGCAACTGCACAAAGGACGGAACCTCCTGGAGGCACGGACGCTGAATGCCTTCGACATCCCGGGGATTGTGAGTTCGCTCGAAGTTTCCTATGCCGGTTAGGAGCCAGGGCAGAGAAATGGCCATTACAGCACTTGTGGTCGTGATAGCGGTGTGCTTTCTGTGCCTCTCGGCAAGGGCCGAGTGGCACAGCTACGATGAGTTGCCGGAGTGGATCCATCGCGGCAACCTGCGGTGGGTTCAGGCAAGGGCCAAGGACATGGAGGAGGCGCGGAGCCTGGTGGAGCAGGGATTCAACCTCCTGTGGGGATCGGGCTGGACGAGCGACCCCGAGGTCGTGGCGTTCCTGGAGGAGAACGGTGTCCACTGGACGGACTACGTCTGCTCGACCAGCATCCTGTGGCATCCGGGAGAGAAGGAGGACTGCTCTCTGGAGAGGTTCCCTCCCCTGCGCCAGGCGACAGCGCTCGATGCTGACGGCTCGCGAAAAGTCATCTACGACAACTTGTGGGACCGGCAGGGCGACACGGCGCGCTTCGCCGGCTGCCGACTCTCCCCCGAGTGGCTGACCCACCAGAAGCGGCGCATGACCTTGGCGGCGCAAGGCGGCCGGCCTTTCCCTGAGGATCCGGTCTACTCCAAGCTGGAATCGGAGCTTGCGCACCCGCTTCACGTCTTTTTCCTCGACAATCCATTCCTAATCAAGTGCTACTGCCGGCGCTGCCAGGAGGCGTGGGCGAAGCACTGCCGCGAGAGGTTCGGGGTCTTCGTGCCGGATCCCGAGCGGTGCCCGGATGAGCGCATCCGCAACGCCTGGGACTACTTCTGGCTGGACGTGAACGCGGAGTACGTGAGGAAGTTGAAGGCCATCGCGCGTGCGATGGCCCCGCCGCGCTTCGTCATCCCGAACTGGCTGCAAGGCTATCCGGAGTACTATTACCTGATGCAGAAGGCCGGGCCGGACGCCGTGCTGATCGAGCTTGGCGGGGGAGGGGAGCGGCCGTGGGGCCGAAGCGAGTTCCCTTACAAGGTCGCAGCGGCGGCAACGGACGGCAAGGCCCTGACGAACATACATTGTTTCCGGCCCGCCAGGCCGAGGCTCGACCTGCGTCGCCGCCCATACCCACTCCTTTGGGGCGAGGATGTCCCCGCCGGCTATCTGACGTGCGCCGAGGCGGCTTCCTGCCTGGCGAGTTACCTCACGACCGGCCCTGAATCGTTCAACCGGTTCCTGAAGGACCATCGCAACCTCGACGCGGACGCACAACCGGCGGAGGAAATAGCAGTGCTGTACTCCATAGCGACCGAACTGTGGCGCCGGCGCCGCTGGGGGGTGGACCCCCTCAATTTCCTCGGGCCTCATTGGTGGATCGGCATGGACTACAGCCCGAGCGCGCACGTGAAGCATCTGGCCGATCGGCTCACGGGGCTCGGCGTGCCCTACGACGTCATTGTCGAGAGGGACCTTACTGCCGCGCAGCTTGCAGCCTACAGGTGCATTGTCCTGCCTGACGTGCAGTGCCTCGAACCGGAACAGGCAGAGGCGCTGGAGCAATACGTTCGTTCCGGCGGTTCGGTGATCGTCGCGGAGAACCTCGGCACGCGCGACGGCGAGGGGAATCTGCTCTCGCGCGCGGAGTCAGCCGGCCGCGCCGGTCCCCTCGCTACCGTGGATAGGCTCGTGAGCCTGGTCCCCGCCGCTGACCTGGCGCTGGAGGGGTACGTCCCGGACGGCGCCGGCGGGAGGATTGCCGCCCCCTCCTCCGGCGTGCGGCAGCAGCCCCCGCGGGCCAGGCTGTGCATCAACAGGGGGATGCTTCCCGACGGCCCTGGGCCGTACGATCTGAAAGTCCGGTATTTCGACAGCTCGCTTGGCAAGGGCTCGATTCGCCTCACGCTCAACGAGCAGCCCCTCGCAGCGTGGGCCCTCGACCGTCAGAGCGACGAGTTCCACTGGGGGACCGTCCGGGGCGTGGAACTCGGCGACGGAGACACGCTCCTGCTCGAAGCGACGCCGGAGGGGGGAGAGCTGTGCAGGATTCAGGAAGTGAGGATCCAACGTCCGGCGGAGACCCGGGAACTGGACGGGGGCAGCGTCGTCTTTGAGCCGGACAGGCTTACCGACGTGCCGAAGGAAAGACTGCTGAGCCATCTGCGTGAGGCTGGCGGTCTGCGCTGCCGTTGGCATGTCGAAGATGCCTCGGAAGACGTGTTTGTCAATTTCCTGAGGCCGGCCGGGACGGAGGTGCTTGCCCTGCACATCCTGAATGCCACCGTGCGTGACCATCATCACGCAACGATTCTGGATCACGCCGATTGCGCGGCGCGAAAGACAATCGCACTTTCCGAGGAAGAACGCGGGGCCCTTGCGCAGCCGGTCGTCTCACTCCTCGGTTTCACCCCTTACTGGACACAGACCTACATGGCCAGAGAGGTCGCCGCTCAGCCGTTCAGACACAAGGACCAGACGCAGGCGTGGCTGAGCGTCGCCGTGAACGGCACTCAGGTCGGCCGCCTGCGCCTTGGCGGCATAGAAGACGGCTGGACCGATGTGCCCTTCGACCCCGAGCTGCTGGATGCCGAGAACGTCGTTGAGGTCAGAGTCACCGGGGACGTCGGCTATCGGCGCTCTTACTTCGGGCTCTTGATTGACACCGAGGGGCGGGACGGCGCATCGGAATGGGTCCCGTCTCCGTGGCCGGAGCACGGGCCCGAGGCGCCGAACGACCTTTCCCCCTACGAAGGCGTGCAAAGCGGCTCTTACATGATTGTGATCCACAACGAAGGGGACGAGGCAGCCCTCCCCGCCTACAAGCCCGCCCACACGCCGGTGAGCGACATCAGCATAATGATCCCCGAAGATTTCGCGCGCGAGCCGGCGGCCACGCTCATCTCCCCCGACGCCGAAGGCGCTGCTCCGGCAACGGTGACAGGCGTGGCGGGGGGGGTCAGGATCTCAGTGCCCCAGGTGGACGTCTACGGCGTGCTGCTGTTGGCGAGGTCCGACGGGGAAATCCGGAGACTTCTCTCTCGGGCAGAGGACTGACGTCCTTATCCCACGGGCGGCTGTCTGCGGGAGGAGGATGCCCCTGGGAGGGGTGCCGGGGCCTGGATGCGGAAAGGTCCGTGAAAAAAGCCTTGAAGAGCGTCGGGCATTGGTGTATGCTGTTAGGGGCGCCTAACACCTTCTCAGGCGCTCATGTGTGAGCCGCAGGGAGCGGAGCGATGGCAAAAGGGCTCAGCGCCAGCCTGGAGGATTACCTGGAAGCCATCCTGACCCTTACGGAGGGGGAGGGGGCCGCTCACGTCAAGAGAATCGCCGAGCGTCTGGAGGTGACGATGCCGTCGGTGACGGGTGCCCTCCAGAGCCTCGCCGAGCGCAGGCTGGTCAACTACCGCCCGTACGGCGCCGTGACCCTTACCGGGCGGGGGCGTAAGGTTGCGAAGCGGGTCAGCGTCCGCCACGACCTCTTGAACAGGTTCTTCGAGGAGGTTCTCGGACTCGGTGCGGAAAGCGCGGAGGAAAACGCCTGCCGCATCGAGCACGTGATGGACGATGACGCCCTGGAGCGCCTCGCATCCTACGTCGAGTTCTCTGAGACTTGTCCCCTCAAGATTTGCACCTGGCACGGAGGGTTCGGCCGCTTCTGCGAGGGGGAACCCGGAGGAAAGGGCTGCGAAGAACGTTTGCAGGAACTCGTTGCACGGTTGAGACCGCAGGAAACTGGAGAACGGAAGGTGAAGGAACTCACGCTTGACCGCATCAAGCCCGGCCAGAAGGCGAGGATCCTCAGGGTCAGCGCAGCCTCAGGGGCGACGAGCCAGCGCATGAGCGACATGGGCGTTACGCGGGGCACCGTCGTCGAGGTGAAGCGGGTGGCGCCGCTGGGCGATCCCATCGAGGTGAAGCTCAAGGGGTACCACCTCTCCCTTCGCAAGGAGGAGGCCCGGGGGATCACCGTGGAGCTCCAGGGCGAACCGGACTGAGAACGAACGCCACGATGTGCAGGGGCCCGTGAGGTTCGTGCCGGCGGTGAACTCTGCCCGCCCCGGGAGTCTTCCCCGCCGGCCTGATTATGGAAGCCGAAAGTTTTTCTTGCAGGCGAGAATAGTCTCCCTCTCGTGGCAGATTTGAGCGGAGGAAAACTGGTGGTGGTGTCTCAAAACAGGCTGACGATTGCGCTCGCGGGCAACCCGAATTCCGGGAAGACAACCGTCTTCAACGCCCTGACGGGGGCCCGCCAGCACGTCGGGAACTATCCGGGCGTTACCGTCGAGCGCAAGGAGGGCTACCGGCGCTTCGGTGACTATCAGCTCACCGTGGTTGATTTGCCGGGAACCTACAGCCTGACCGCGCACTCGGTGGACGAGCTGGTGGCGCGGAACTTCATCGTGGACGAGCGCCCCGACGTGGTGGTGCAGGTGGTGGACGCCAGCAACCTGGAGCGCAACCTCTACCTTGGCACGCAGATCATGGAGTTGAAGGTCCCGCTGGTGCTGGCGTTCAACATGAGCGACGTGGCCGACTCGCGCGGATACCGGTTCGACTACGAGCGGCTGTCGGCACTTCTGGGGGCTCCCATCGTCCCAACGGTGGGGCACAAGGGCGTGGGGATAGACGATCTGCTCCGGGCTGTCGTGGAGGTTGCGAGTTCCGAAAGGCCCCTCCACGAAGAGCTGGTGCACTACGGCCGGGACATAGAGGCGGAGATCAACAGGCTTGGAGGTTTCCTCGAGGACGAGCAGGGCCTGGACAAATACCCTCCGAGGTGGGTGGCGATCAAACTCCTGGAGGGCGACGAGGAGATTCGGGAAAAGGTGCGGCGCTCCGCGGTGAAGGCCGACAGGATACTGGCCGGGGCCCAGGCCGCCATAGGTCGTCTCCAGAAGCTCTACGTGGACCCGCCGGCTGTGGTGATAGCCGAAGCGCGCTACGGCTTCATCAGCGGGGCGTGCGAGGAGGCGGTCAGGATCAGCACCGTCGAGGCACGGCACGACATGTCGGACCGCATTGACACGGTCCTGACCAATCGCGCCCTCGGGCTGCCGATATTCCTGGTGCTGATGTGGCTGGTCTTCCAGCTCACCTTTACGCTGGGAGCGCCGCCCATGGGCTGGATCGAGGCATTCTTCGGCTGGCTCAGCGAGCTGGTCGCAGGCGTGCTGCCCGAGGGGTACGTTCGGTCGCTCTTGGCGGACGGAATCATCGCAGGGGTCGGAGGGGTGCTGGTGTTCCTGCCGAACATCCTGTTGCTGTTCCTGGCCATTGCATTTCTTGAGGACTCCGGCTACATGGCGCGGGCGGCGTTCATCATGGACCGGATCATGCACAAGATCGGCCTGCACGGCAAGAGTTTCATCCCGCTGCTGATCGGTTTCGGCTGCACCATACCGGCGGTGATGGCGACGCGCATGTTGGAGAACCGACGCGACCGCATCGTGACGATCCTGGTGAGCCCGCTGATGAGCTGCGGGGCGCGCCTGCCGGTCTACGTTCTGCTGAGCGGGGCGTTCTTCGGCCCCGCGGTTGCAGGGAACGTGATCTTTTCGCTCTACATCCTGGGCATTGTGCTTGCGGTGCTGATGGGCAAGCTGTTCCGCAGGTACCTCCTGCCCGGCCCCTCGACCCCCTTCGTGATGGAGCTTCCTCCCTACAGGCTGCCGACCGCCAGGGGCTTGTTGATCCACATGTGGCAGCGGGGCTGGTTCTACCTGAAGAAGGCGGGCACGATCATACTCGCCATGTCCGTCGTCATGTGGGCGCTTTCGACGTTCCCCCGCCGGAAGGAGCTCGAGGGGCAGTACGCGAGCAGGATCGAAGCCGCCGCCGACGAGGAGGAGGTCGCGCATCTGGAAGGTGAATTGGCGCAGAAACAACTGGAACTCAGCTTCGCCGGGCGCATAGGAAAGGGGCTCGCCCACGTGCTCAAGCCCGTCGGCCTCGGCGAGTGGAAGATCGGCACGGCCCTGTTCGCAGGTTTCGGCGCGAAGGAGATTGTCGTCTCGACCCTGGGCACGCTCTACAGCCTGGGAGAGTCCGAAGGAGAATCCGAGGCCCTGCGCGGCGCGCTCAAGGAAGACCTCAGCCCCCTGAAGGCATACGTGTTCATGGTCTTCGTCCTGATCTACGTGCCCTGCGTGGCTTCGGTGGCGGTGATCAAGAGGGAGACAAATTCCTGGCGCTGGCCCCTCTTTGCCATCGGCTACACGACCGTCCTCGCCTGGGTGGTGTCGCTGGTGATCTACCAGGGCGGCGTGCTGCTCGGCCTTGCGTAGGCGGACGGGCTGGAAAGGACAGTGGCGCCGCCGGTTGCATTTTTCCGGCTGCACGGCGAGATGCTGCGCTGAGCGGCCCCCGGGCTTCCTCAGCGCTGTTTCTCGAAGACCTTCCCGTTGCGCCAGCCCCGCCAGGTGGTTTCGTACCAGGACTCGTCCTCGGGGAGGGGACGCACCTCGACGGGCCTTACGCGGAACTCGCCGCCCTGGTCGAGGGCGGTCTCGAGGATTTCCCTGCGCATCTCCAGGTTCTCGGGTCGGTGGGGCAGTTCGCTGCCCCTCCTGGTCTCCACCCTCAGGTCCCCCTCCGGGTCGGCAATGAGGTAACCGCCCCGGCTGCCGCCCCCGCGTTCGATGTAGGCCCGGATGGTTTCTAAGAATGCGATGTGCGTCAGGCAGAGGTGCTCGTTCTGGAAGGCGAGGTTCAGTTCGCCCTCGCCGTTGAGTTGAATGCCCTCTGAGGCGATGGTCCGGCGCAGCCTCCGGGCTTGCTTCAGTGCGAGCGAGACGCCCTCCAGGCTCCGCAGAAAGGCCCCGTGCCGGGTCATCCTGCGCTGGATCTCGCTGCGCACCTGCTGGTTGGTCGGCGCGCCGGCCCCGGCGTTGAGGAAGCGGCGGATGCCGTCCAGCTCCCCCTCGAGCTGTCGGGCGCACGCCCGGAGGAATTCGTCTCGGCTCATCGGGCGGCCGTCGTATACGTTGGCGATATATTGGGCGGCTCGGAGGCCCCCGACCTGTCCGCTGTTGAGGGCGCTGCCGCCCGGGCGCACGCCGTGGGTGCCGTTCAATTCCCCGATGGGGAAGAGGTGCCGGAGGTTGGATTCCCACCAGATGCCCCCCCGCAGGCCGCCGTTGTTGTGCTGCGCACAGACCGCCACGGGGATCGGCTGACGCCCGAGGTCAATGCCGTGCTCGGCATAGACCTCGATGGCGAGTGGATTCATGTGCCGCAGGCGCTCAACAGGGGTGGCCTGGAGGGCGCCGGAGCGCTCCAGGTAGCTGCGCGCCTCGCCGCTGAGCAGTCCGAAGCGCAGCGGCTCCATCCCGTGCGTCGGCACGGGGTTGCGGGCGAAGTCCATCCAGACAGCGCGCCCCGCATCGGTCTCGCGCCAGACGGCGTAGTCCACGATGCTGGAACCGAGGTCCCGGAGCCTCGCGGCGTGGAACGGCCACTGGTAGCCCTTCAGGAAGATGTTTGAGGCCACCTGCCCCATGTCGTAGTAATAATCGTTGAGGAAGTAGCGGACGTCACCGCCCCCGCCTTCGCGAGGGCGCCCTAACGCCGCGCTACGGCGCGCCGGCGGCTCGGGGTCGGTGGAGTAGTAGCAGGGGATCACCTGCTGGTAGGTGCCGCTCAGGTTCCAGCGGAAGCTTGTGCTTCCCAGGCCGTACTGGGACTCGCCGAGGTTGTTCGCCACCGCGCCCGCCTCCAGGGCGATGCCGTGGTTGCCGATCTGGCCGGGGGGATAGACGCTGGCTTCGTACATGTCCCCCGGCCCGCCCGTGGCCATGACTACGTTCTCGCAGTTGAACAGCACCAGCCCGTGGTCGGGCGCGTCCAACCGTTCCAGGTTGAGGGCGAGGGCGCCGATGACGCGCCTCTCGCGGTCCCCACGAGCGCTGAGCAGGGCGATGACCTCGTGCCGATCCAGCACGGCGATTCCGCTGCGGCGCACGTTGGCCAGTGAGCTCTGGAACATCTGCATGGAGGTGCGGGGGCCGGCGCTCGTGGCGCGCTGGCGGGGATCATGGTCGGTCTTGTAGCCGACATAGGCGCCGTAGCGGTTGAAGGGGAACTGCACGCCGTTTCGCACCAGATGGAAGAACTCGGGCGCGCTGCCGAGGGCCTCCGCGTAGGCGAGGTCGCCGTGCATCATCCCGCCGTCGAAGAGGCTGTGGGCGAACTCGATCGGGCTGTCCGGCACGTCGCCGAAGATGCCTATCTTGTAGTAGGTCTGCTTGTCAGAGCCGGAGTTGTTGGAGGTGCCGCCACCGAGACTGTCAGTGGCGATGACCACGTCCCCGACGCCGAGCTCGTGCAGGTGTTCGGCACAGTTGAGGCCGGCGGCGCCTGAGCCGACGATGAGGGTCTGGCAGGTGATGAGGTCGGCCTCGACCCCGCCGGCCACGGTAACGCGTTCGCAGCGCATGTTGAAGCTCCCACGATTCTCCATCTGGCGGTTGCAATTTGGAGTTGACGATTTTAGAGTCATATGGGCCTACACTTCAAATCGGAAATGGAAATGGAGCACGAGAGCGAGGAGACGCGCGCCCGGGGAAAAGACATGAAATGGGAGAGATTCGACCGGCTGATCGAGGACGCTCTGCTGGAGGACGGCGCGCGTCAGGACGTCACCACGGGTGCGCTCATTGACCCACGGCTCACCTGCGAGGCCGATGTGGTGGTGAACGAGGAGGGGACCGTCTGCGGGCTGCCGCTCGTGGAGCGCGTCGGCGAAGTGTTCGATGCGCGGCTCGCCCTTGAGGGCCTGTCTGAGGATGGGACGCACGTGCGAAAGGGTACGGTGGTGGCCCGCCTCTCTGGGCCGGCGGCGAGCGTGCTGAGCGTCGAGCGCACGGCGCTCAACTTCCTCCAGCGCCTCAGCGGCATTGCAACGCTCACCCGGCGCTTTGTTGAGGCGGTGGAGGGGACGGGGGCGAAGATCCTGGACACCCGCAAGACCACCCCCGGCTGGCGCTTGCTGGAGAAGTATGCGGTGCGCTGCGGCGGGGGCCTGAACCACCGCATGGGCCTGAGCGATCAGGTCCTCATCAAGGACAACCACCTTGCCCTGCGGCGAAGGCAGCAGTCGGCTCTCGGCAGCCGGCAGCCGGCAGCCGGCGGCATGGCTGAGGCCGTGGGGGCGGCGCGGCGGGCCGCAAAGGGGCTGAAGGTGGAGATCGAGGTGGGCAACCTGGAGGAGCTGGCCGAAGCGCTGCCCGCCGAGCCCGACGTGATCATGCTCGACAACATGACGCCCGGCGAGGTCCGGCGTGCGGCGGAGATGATTCAAGCAGACAGGAGCGCATCCGCCTCACGCAAACGGCCCCTGCTGGAGGCGAGCGGCGCCATCAACCTGCAGAACGTGCGCGCTTACGCCGAAGCCGGCGCCGACCACATCTCCGTCGGCGCCCTGACGCACAGTGCCCCCGCCCTGGACATCTCGCTCGAAATGCGCTGAAGCCGGCGGGCAGGGGGGCCGCAGTCTCGAAGGCTATTCCT
>JAUWZH010000244.1 GCA_030615435.1 Candidatus Brocadiaceae bacterium
CTTTCCGAAGGGGCCGTGGAAGCCTTCGAGAACTGGGGGGGCCGCACCGGACGGCACCTCACTGAGAGGCTGCTAAGGCTCGCGGGGAGGCTCGGCATAGACCGGCGGACGCCTTTCGAGAAGGTCCCGCCGGCCGGACGTCGGGCGCTGCTCCACGGGAAGGGACTCGGGGAGGAGGCCGACACGGAGGGGGCGGTCATCCCGGCCCTGCAGAGGCTCCTCGACTCCAGCCCCTCCACGCGCACGGCCGGCAAGCTCCTGCGCTACCTCAGCCCCGCCCCTTGCGCCGCTTGCAGCGGGGCGCGCCTGTGCCCCGAGGCACTCGCCGTAACGGTCGGCCGCAAGAGCATCTACGAAGTGACCTCCATGTCCATCACGGAATGCCGGGAGTTCTTTCGCTCCCTCTCTTTCTCCGGTGCGCGGCGCAGAATTGCCGCGCTCATTCTGAAGGAAATCAACAGCCGCCTCGACTTCCTGCTGGAAGTGGGGCTGCACTACCTGAGCGGGCGCCGCCTGACCAATACCCTCAGCACGGGGGAAGCGCAGCGCACCCGCCTCGCCACGCAGATCGGCAGCGGGCTGACGGGCGTGTGCTACATCCTTGACGAGCCGTCCATCGGACTGCACCACCGTGACCACGACAGACTCCTCGACGCCCTGGAGAGGCTCCGCGACGCCGGAAATACCGTCCTCGTGGTAGAGCACGACGAGGCCACCATCCGCAGGGCGGACTGGGTGCTGGACCTCGGACCGGGCGCCGGGCGGGCCGGCGGCAGGGTGGTCTTCAACGGGCCGCTCAGCGAGATGACCGAGAACTCGCAGGGGCTGACCGCCCAATACCTCTCCGGCGCCAGGGCCATCCCGGTCCCCGACAGGAGGCGCAGGCCGACCAGGGGCAAATCGCTGACCGTCCGGGGCGCCCGCGAACACAACCTGAAGGGAATCAACGTGAGCTTCCCGCTCGGCCTGTTCATCTGCGTCACGGGGGTGAGCGGCAGCGGCAAGAGCAGCCTGGTCACCGACATCCTCCTGCGTGCGCTCGCGCGCGTCCTCTACAGCAGCCCCGAGAAGCCGGGCCGACACCGCAGGATCGAGGGGATCGAACACGTGGACAAGGTCTTGCAGATAGACCAGAGGCCCATCGGCAAGACGCCCCGCTCCACGCCCGCCACCTACACGAAGGTGTTCGACGAGATCCGCCGCGTCTTCGCCGGCACCCGAGAGGCCCAGGTGCGGGGCTACCAGAGCAGCAGGTTCTCCTTCAACACCAACGGCGGCCGCTGCGAGGTCTGCCACGGCATGGGGCAGAGGACCATCCAGATGAGCTTCCTTCCCGACATGCGGGTGGAATGCGAGGGCTGCCACGGCGCCCGGTACAACGAGGAAACGCTCCAGATAACCATCCGAGGCCGCAACGTCGCCGACGTGCTCGACATGACCATCGAGGAGGCGCTGGAGTTCTTCCGAAACTACCCCGCCATCGAGCGGCGCCTGCGCAGGATGCGCGAGGTGGGCATAGGCTACCTGAAGCTCGGACAGCCGAGCACGACGCTCAGCGGGGGAGAGGCCCAGAGGATCAAACTTGCCCGCGAGCTGGGCAAAGTCTCCACGGGAAACACCCTCTACTGCCTTGACGAGCCGACCACGGGCCTGCATTTCGAAGACATAGGCAAGCTCCTCAGCACGCTGCACAGCCTGGTGGACATGGGCAACACCGTGCTCGTGGTCGAGCATAACCTTGAAGTGATCAAGAACGCCGATTACGTTATTGACCTCGGCCCGGAGGGCGGAGATGAAGGCGGCCGTCTGGTGGCGGCCGGAACGCCGGAACAGATCGCCGCCTGCGAGGCTTCGCACACGGGGAAGGCGCTGAGGGAATTGCTGCGCCCCCATCGCCCCTGACCGGGATCCGTCATTCGTCACTTTTGCGCCGTGGGACCCATGAGCCTACAGAGCCACATCGAAACGGCGTCCCTGGAGGACCTTCGCCGCCTGGTGCACCGCACGGAAGGGTTCGTCTTCGACCTGGACGGCACGATCTACCTCGGCGAGGACCTCATCCCGGGCGCCGCACAGGTCGTGCAGCGGGCACGCAGGGCCGGCAAGAGAATCGTTTTCCTCACCAACAAGCCCATCGCGACCCGCGAGGATTACGCCCGAAAGCTCAACCGCCTCGGCATCCCGTGCGAAGCGGACGAGGTCGTCAACTCCTCCCTGGTGCTGGCGCGTTACCTGCAGAAACGCCGCCCCGGCGCCCTGGTCTTCCCGATCGCCGAAAGGCCCGTCATAGAGGACCTGGAGCGGCACGGCCTCCGTATCTGCGAGGAGCCGGAAGAAATACAGGTCGTGGCGATCTCCTGGGACCGGGGCTTCGACTACCGCAAGCTCAACATCGCCTACAGGGCCGCCATCCGGGGCGCAGACCTCGTCGCCACCAATCCCGACCGCACCTGCCCGATGCCGGGCTACAGGCTGCCCGATGCCGCCTGCATGATAGCGGCCGTGGAGGCCTGCACGGAGCGAAAGGTCGAGCCGATCGTCGGAAAGCCCTCTGAGATCATGCTTCAGGAGGTGCTCGACCTCCTCGCACTCCAGCCCGAGCAGTGCGTGATGGTCGGAGACCGGCTGGAAACCGACATGGTCATGGCCGAGCGCGCCGGCATGACGGGCGTTCTGGTCCTCACCGGCGTGACACGCCCGGAGGACCTGGCCCGCTCGCCACAGCAGCCCGAGCTGGTGTTGAGGAGCATCAGCGAACTGCTCCGGGCTCTGGAGTAAGGCGCGCGGCCGGGGCCGCGGCATTTGCCCGCGCTTTCCGGTCTTTTTGACCTTGACAGGCGCACATCTGCTGTCTATATTGGTCTGCGTTAGGCATGTACATTTTAGTGCCCGCCTTGTGAACGCCAAGAGGGCGGGGTTTTGTTTTTCTTTCGTGTCGGGAGATGTTGCAAGTGGCGCCAGAAGGGACTGTGAAGTGGTTCGACGATAAGAAGGGCTACGGCTTTATTGAGCCGGACGAGGCCGGAGAGGACGTCTTCGTCCACTATAGCGCTGTCACAATGGACGGGTTCAAGACGCTGCAAGAAGGCCAGCGCGTGAGCTACGAAGTGCTCCCGAGCGACAAGGGCCTCAAGGCAACGAACGTCTCCGTGGTGTAGGCAGAAAACGATGGACAACATCCCGGCCCGGTAGCGCGTGGGGGAGGGCCGGGCGTTTTTTTTGCCTGCCGGTCGGCCGAGTGCCTGCCAGTTCGACCAGGCAAGGTCCACCAGGGCTCAATGGAGTCCGTCGCAGGCCGAGCCAACGCATTAAGCGCTTCAACCGCAACGGACCCCAAGGGCGTCCAGGGAACGGGCACTCCGGCCTCCGCCCGGGCCATACAGGCACTTCCCCCCGGTCCTCTGTGCGTGAAGGTCACAAAGTGGCTTACGAAAGCATCGTCTGCATCAAGCAAGTCCCGGACACCGAGAACCTCACCGCCGAAGCGATGAAGGAGGACGGCACGGTCAATCGGGCCGCCCTGCCTGCCATCGTCAACCCGGAGGACCTCAACGCGCTGGAGATGGCCCTCCAGGTGAGGGAGGAACACGGCGGCCGGGTGACAGTCATCACCATGGGGCCCCCTTCGGCGGCCGAGGCCCTGCGAGAAGCCCTCTACAGGGGGGCCGACAGGGTGATCCTGCTGACCGACAGGAGGTTCGCCGCCTCCGACACGCTCGCCACCAGCTACGTGCTGAGCCAGGCCATCCGCAGGCTCCCCCCGGCCGACCTGGTGTTCTGCGGGCGCCAGGCCATTGACGGAGACACGGCCCAGATAGGCCCCCAGCTTGCCGAGAAGCTGGGTCTGCCGCAGTTCACCTATGCCGAGGAGATCGTGAGCCTCGATGGCCGCGAAATCGTCGTCAGGCGCAGCCTCGAAGGCGGCTGCGAAGTGGACAGGGCCCCCCTGCCTGTCCTGCTCACCGTGACGGGCACCGCCAACATCCCCCGCCCGCCCGCCGCGAAGAAACTGCTCAGATACAAGAAGGCGCGCGCGCCGTGCGAGCTGGACAGAGAGCAGCAGCCCGACGTGGAGGGCCACGCCGAGCGCGGCCTGCTCATCGAACAATGGGATGCCGAAGAGGCCGGCTGCGTCCTGGACCGGTGCGGCGGCAGCGGCTCCCCCACGAAGGTGAAGAAGATCGAGAGCG
>JAUWZH010000349.1 GCA_030615435.1 Candidatus Brocadiaceae bacterium
GGTGAGGATCGTGCGGTTCAGGACCTCATTGACGCTCCGGTCAATGACCTCCGCCGAAAGGGCCTTCCGGCCGGCTTGCACGAGGTTCTCACGGATCCGGTCGAACACCACGATCGTGTCGTTGAGGCTGTAACCAAGGATGGTCAGAAAGGCCGCTAGCATCGGCAGGTTGATCTTGAGGTCGCCGAACACGCCGATCCAGTCGGCAATCGCCAGCAGCCCGGCGGTGATCATGAGGTCGTGCAACACGGCAATCACCGCTGCCACGCCGAAGCGGAGCGCATGGAAGCGCACCGCCACGTAGAAAACGATGACGACCGAGGCGCAGATCACGGCGAGCAGCGCACGTCCTTGCATTTCCTTGGCCACCACCGACCCGATGCTGTCGATCTTGCCCACGGGGTCGGCTTCCCCGAAAGCATTGGAGATAAGCGCCTCCGCCTCCTCTTTTCTGTCGGCCGGAACCCGCAAGGTCACGCTGTTCGTCCAGACATTATCCCACCGGTCCTCATTCACCTCATGCGCGATGCGTCTCAGCCGCTCGTCAACGCCTATGTCCCTGGCCAGAGAGCCGAGCTTCGCCTGCTCCAGGTAGTATCGTATCGCCGGGAGGGTAAGGGGCTCGGACAACCTCATCTTGACCTCTGTTCTCCCCTCGGCATCAGGGGGATTCTCACCCGGGGAGCTGAATTCAGTGGTGATGGGCCTTGCGCCGAGATCGCCGAAGCTTTCTGCGATTTTTCTCTTGACCTGCTCGAAACTTATGTTCAGCACGAACCGAGCGGACTGAGCGTCCAGCGCCACAATAGAGAGGTGCTCCAGGCCCAATCTTGCGGCGAAAGCGCGCAGGTCACCCTCCCTGTAAGGCTCACGCAGCTTGCCCGTAACTGCCATACCTTCGATCGTCGCCACGGGGAGCTCCACCTTGGAGGGCATGTCGTGCTTGAAACTCTCGAGCACCTGCCGCGGAGCGTGCAGCTCGAAGCGCTCGGCCGGCTGGGGCTTTTGCTCGACCGTTATCCGGGGAAAGCCCCATTTGACCAGTTCTGCGGCAAGAAGTTCCCACTGGACGGGCCGGCCGGTTTTCAGTTCGAGCCGCGCCGGCTGCTCCTCGCCGCCTCCCTCCTCCACTTCGCCTGCTTCCAGGGTGCAGAGCTCCCTCTCGAGGTCGGCCAAGGCCAGGATGCTGAGCATGTCGTTCCACAGGTCGCGGGGCTCGACGAGCGGCGGGACCTCCGCCACCCGAAGGAGGAATTCCTGCCCCGTGACGTCCTCTTCGGGAACCACCGAAGCGACATCGCCAATCTCGAAGGGATCGCCCCCGTCCCCTGCGAGGTTCCTTCGCAGTTCCATCTCGCTCACCGGCCTGCTGAGCTTCACCTCCAGAGTGTGTCCGTCGGCCTCGACGCTTCCGCCGGCGAGCAGGCCGCCGGCCTGAAGGCGGTCCTTCACCTCGGGCAGCACCGTGTCCAGCACCCTTTGCTCTCCGAGGCCCTTTATGCGCACGCGGAAATCAGTCAGGCCTTCTGCAGTTGCCCCCGGAGTCCGCAGGCCCTGAACCTCCGCCCGGTCAAAGCCCGCCCGCGCGAGTCTTTGCCGAACCTCGGCCAGCGAGACGGGACGCCCCAGGGAGAGGCGAAGCAGAGAACCGCCGGTGAAATCCACGTCGTAGAGTGCAGAGCCGCGCCAGAAGAAGGCGACCATCCCGCCCGCCACTACCAGTGCCGAGAGGGCAAAAGCCAGCCCGCGCCACCGTGTATAGGACAAGGAGGGCCGGGCAATCACCGCGGTCATCTTGAAGCTTTTCAGCCAGCCCTTCGCCAGAAGCGTCTGCAGCACGAGGCGCGTTACGAACAGGGCGGTGAACATGCTCAGCACAATGCCCACGGACAGGGTGATGGCGAACCCCCTCACCGGCCCCGTGCCCACGAGATACAGGATAATCGCCGTCAGCAGGGTGGTGACGTTGGCGTCCACGATGGTCCTGTAGGCCTTCTCGTAGCCGTTTCGCAGGGCCACGTGGGGCGACTTGCCGGCGGCGGCCTCCTCGCGGATGCGCTCGAAAATCAGCACGTTTGCGTCCACGGCCATCCCCAGCACCAACAACACGCCTGCCACGCCCGGCAGGGTAAGCGCCGCTCCCAACAGCCCGAGCGCACCTGCCAGCAACACCAGGTTCAGGATAAGCGCTCCGTCCGCCACCAGCCCGCACGCGAGGTAGTAAAGCCCGATGAAAAGCAGGACCAGG
>JAUWZH010000249.1 GCA_030615435.1 Candidatus Brocadiaceae bacterium
AGCGCCCTGACCGCCTCCTCGCCCCCGAAATGCTGCAGCGCACGAAAGGCGTCGTGCGACATTTCTGTGAAGCATGCCTTCTCCATCAGAGGAATGGACTGTCTCAGTTCCAAGTGGACGGCTGCTTCGATTGCCTCGTGACGCACGTCGCGCGTCTTGTCGTTGATGGCCCCCAGGATGAGCGCGATAACCTTCGGCCGCAGCGCCGCCTCGGCTTTCTCGTCCATCTCCTGAGGCCAGCACTTGACCCTCGGGTAGCCTCGGCGCGTCCTGCCCCACATTGATGACAGACCCCCAACAATGCTCCGCTTAGCGCGGTAATCACTGCGAGGATACAAGGCAAGCAACATGGGTGTTACGTCGCGTGACCCTCTCCGAGCCAGTTGTCGAAGGATGCCCGCCTTTGTCTCCGCACCGCCCACCTCCAGGAGTTTCACGAGCGAGCGCTCGGCCGCCTTGTCCTGGACCGATGCCAAGATGGATAGCGCTCGCCCCCACCTCTGGTCGTCTCCCTCCAGAACGATCTTCTCAAGCGTGGGCAGATCTTCTGGGCGGGCGACATGGGTCAGCGCTTTGTAAGCTCCCCACCAACGGGAGGATTTGCGTGCGTCCCGGTCGATGCCCGGCGGCTCTTCTTCCATGAAGTATTTCATCAGTCTGGGCGCGGCCTTCTTGCCGGCCTTGAGCCCGTAGAGCTCGACCGCCCAGGCCAGGTTCTCTCTCCCCTCCAGGGCTCCCCCCGGAGCAATGGCCTCCTTCAGAAATGCCTCGATCGTGGGATCGTTGACATAGAGGGCTTCTTCAACCTCCGCCCCTTCCTTGATGCGTTCGAGGAGCGCTCCGGTGTCAAAGCCCGCAACGAACGAAGAGGTCCACGCCGGCATCGGCGGCACTCTCCCTGCCTCGACCATCTTTCGCCATTTCTGGTCCGTCAGCCGGTCGGCGATCGGCCATTTGAACTCGTAGTAGGAGTACACGCCGCCCACCATGAGGTATTCCTTCCCCTCGTACGGCACGACGACGTAGATGGGCATTGCCGCGCCAACGGCCTCCTCCAGACACTCCTTGCTCAGGTGCTCCGTGTGAACATCCGCTACGAGAGACATCCACGGGAGCCGTCCCTCGCTGAGGTACGAGTTCCCCTCGAAATAGGCCAGCCGCGCGATGGTCGGCCCATAGCGGTCGAGCAGGCGCTCCTCGTCCCGCGTGAGCTTCTCACCCTTCACCTGCTTGCGGGCGATGGCAGCAACGTCGAGGACCAGCTTGTCCAGCCTTTCGAGGCGTCCTTTATCCACGCCTTCAATCGGACCGAGAACCTCGAGGGTTTTCTGAATCACATTGTGAAGCTGATCGTAGAAGGCAAAGTTCGGCTCAACCCACCCGGCTGGCAATGGGCCAGTTCCGCCCGCGTAAAGCACGCTCTGCTTGGCATGGAGCATCCAGGCATGGCGGAGCGAGGTCCACATGGCCAGCGCGCTCGCCAGATTCTTGTCGGTGTAGGGCGGCGTCTTCATGAACGGCAGGGCCTCGTTGCCGGGCGGCGTCAGGAGCGTTTGCATCAGCTTGAGCGATTCCACATAGTGGGACGGTTCCACACTCTTGGTCAGCTTTTCCAGCATCGCGCGCGACTTGCGGAAGCCTTCTTCGTATCCCGCGATCTTGGTGGCAGTCCGCCACGCTTTCAGTTCACGAGCACGCGCGGAGCCCATCACGGCCATGACGTCCAGCCCCGAGGGCCAGTAGCGCCCCGGGACCGCCGGGTCGCACAGGTTCATGAAAACTTCGCTGTCGGGGACGTAGCGCTTGCCGAAGAACCGCATCCCCTTGCTCAACTCCTTCCATCGCGGCATGTCCTGCGGCAGGATCACCATCGAGTTGATCTTCGGGTCGCGGAGCTTGCCGGCCTCCTGTTTGAACCACGCCAGTGGATCCTCGACGTCTTTCATCGCAAGTCCCCGCATAAGCCGTCCATATTCCTCT
Source organism: Candidatus Brocadiaceae bacterium (assembly GCA_030615435.1). Classification (GTDB taxonomy): domain Bacteria; phylum Planctomycetota; class Brocadiia; order SM23-32; family SM23-32; genus JAUWZH01. Next base: position 1,981 of record JAUWZH010000249.1, read on the forward strand.
GGCGTCAGGTCATCCGCACGTGCGATGAGATAGGTGTAGAGCCGATCAATTTTCTGCCACTTCTCACGGACATCTTTATTCCTAAGGAACACGTCCGCGATCACCATCGCGGCCTTGGTTTCACGGTCGGATACGAGGCGGAAGGCGGCGTTGCCGTACCAGGTCATTGCCTGGAAGTAGCGCCTCAGCAGGGGCGTCTCGGTGTAGAAACCGCGCGGTTTGAACTGCGAATAGTCAATCTCGTAGCCGAACAGAGGGGACTTTCCCACACCAGCAGCCGACCGGATGAGACTGAGCTCCTCCCAGACTTCCGGGTGGGCGCGTACCGGGGGCTCCTTGCCGCTTAAGAGGCAATCCGCGACAGAGAAGTACTTCAAAGCGAGGCGACGCCCTTCGAGAACTTGCCGCGTGAAGCGGCCCACGAACGCTACGCCACTGAAGTACTCGCTCATTTCTTTGCTTATTGCTGCCACATCAGCCGCCAGGGCCGTCTCGACTACCTTGATCTGCTCCTCGAAGATCGTGTGGAAGGTGCGGTGGAGCGAGTCCGTCGTAACGAAAGGCGGCAGGCCCTCCTGGATATACGGCGAGAATATCTGGTGGTAGAACCGCGGAACCACCACGAAGCCGTTGCGACCAAGCATCTCCCGCGCCGCAGTTGGTGCTTTCAACCGGGCGATCCCCTCGACCTTCTCCAGGTCTGACACCACATCGTCCGCCGAGGCCCACAGCCCCGTCGCCAACAGAGCCGCAAGCCACACCAGGCAGCACCATGTCCTCTTCTTGCCGTACATTTCGCCCCTCCTCTCAATCGAGCAATCCCGGCGATGGCCGAGGATCACTCGCGGCTACCTCCGCCCCCCATAATGATACCCGGTCGCGCCCCACTCCTGCACGCCCAACGGCCGCCAGTGCCCCGGGGGATCTCGCGCACGGCGGTGGAGCGTATGCGGGAGAAGTCACCTGAGGCATCTGAGGGGCGTGCCTGCCGGGCGCCGGGGCAGCCGGCAGTGGCTCTTCAGGGGGTTCTGATTTAGAATGTGGCACCACAACTGAGGGCAGGTCGGATAGACTCGGTTTCAGCCGGCCGTTCTGCTGCGTGGTCGGTCGGCGAATGTGGAATCCGGGATCAACGCGTTGTCAGCGGCCCCCTTTCACGCTCAGCGAGAGCCGGGGACGTTGACCATACCGGAGGAGGGACTCGGAGTGTCTGGAAGGCTGTTCCCGCCCGATCTTCCCGAACTTGAGTGGACTGGGTTCTCCGCCGAGGGGTTCTCCAAGCCCGTTTGCGGGGTGATCTATCGAGACGACCGCCCTCCGTGCTGTGGCGTCCCGGTGGGTGGGATCGGCACGGGCTGTCTCGACGTTGACGCTTCAGGCGTTATCGGGTTTTGCACGATATTCAATTCGTTCGTCCCGCGCCTGAAGCCGCGCTTCTTGCCATTGCTAGGCCTGTCCGTAGGGGGCGAGGTCTGGGTTCTTGCAGCAGAACGCATCGTGAACGGCGGTGCCCTGCAAGCGTGCACCAGGCCGCGAGCTGCGAACAAGGTAGTTGACGAAGATTGGACAGTGCAAGTATCACCGACAGAAGGGGTGAAGTGCGCCGGAAAGATCCATTACTGGGGCCACTATCCCGTCGCCGACCTGGAGTACGAGACTGACGCTCCGGTGAGCGTGGGGCTGCGCGCCTGGGCGCCTTTCATCCCGGGGGATACGGCGGCATCCAACATTCCCGGGGCCGTCTTTGAGATTCACCTGCGCAACACTTCGGAGTCCTCCTGCCAGGGGACGTTCGCCTTCCACTTCCCCGGCCCCACTGAGGAGGAAGCACCTACAAAGGAGTTTCGTCGGGAGAGTGTGGAAGAAGGGTTTCAGGGAGTTCACGTGACGGCCGCCGGTGGGCTTGGCTACTTCCTCGGCGTTATCGGCAAGGAAGAGCTGCGTGTGGGAGGCAGCCTCGGCGCGGACGGGGTTGCGTGGGGGAATATCGCTGCCGAGTTGCCTGAGCAGCGGCCCGACGATGCCGGCGCGTCCCTCGCCGTTGATTTCGACCTGCAACCGGGAGAGGCAAAGACCGTTCGCGTGGTGCTCACCTGGTACGCTCCCGAATGGCAGGGCGAAAGAGGCAACCGTTAC
>JAUWZH010000138.1 GCA_030615435.1 Candidatus Brocadiaceae bacterium
GCCGGGATGTTCACCTGCAGCACCTCGGCCCGCGCATCGTGCACCGCTGCGATGTTGTGGCCGAGGGGAAAGAAAAACGCCCCGTCGTCGAACTCGAAGTAGTCGGGGTCCTGCGCGCTGATGCGCACGAAACCCCGGCCCTCGCCCTCGACACAGCGGAACCGACCCATTTCGCTGCGGATCGGGTCGGCGTCCCTCACCTCGACCCAGTAGCGGTAGGCGCCGGCCTGCATGGGGGCGAAGCGGACCTTCCACTGGCTCCGCCCCATCGGGATGAGCTCCTCCCTGCCTTTGTCCATGCGGCGCAGGTAGCCCTGGTAGAAGAAGCCGGGCACCTCCACCTCGGTGCCGTCGGGGCGCACGAAATACCCCCGCACGTCCACCACGTCCGGGTCGAAGGGGTTCGAGTAGGTCCTCGCCAGGTTGAAGGACAGCTCGAACTTCTCGTGCCGCCGCACGACTGCGCTGTTGGCACGCAGATTATAAATGGCGTTGCTGCCGGGCAGCGCCGCCGGATCGCGCCTCAGCTCCACCCTGTCCAGGTAGAAAGACCCCTGGTATTGCTCCTCACAGATGAACTTCACCCCCAGCTCCTGCACGTCCTGCCTGCAATAGCCGTCCCAGGGCTTGTAGTGCCCCTTGAACTGCCACCAGTCGCTGTTGGCCGTCAGGTCCATGCGCAGGTGCGTCCAATGGCCGCGACGCAGGTAGTTCTTCCGCACGTGCTGGTAGTAGTAGAGGTCGGTGTCCTTCAGGTAAACGATGAGCTGGACCTTGCGCGGCGCGTCCTGGGGCGTGTAAACGCTGAGCAGGAGGTGAGTGAACCGGTGCCAGTTTCGTTCCTCGGAGGGCAGCGAGATGCAGGCACCTGCGGGGCCGGGCAGGTTCGAGGCAATCTTGAGGCTCTGCGCCCCGGCGATGTGGAATTCACCGGAGGCGGCGCACCCCGATCTCGGCGCGCCCTCCCCTTCCAGCGGACGCCATCCCTCGGCCGATCCCTCAAAATCGTAGAGGATCAGCGAGGCCGCCTCGGCTTGCTCGCCGCCCACGGGGGGGCTGTTCGGCACCTCGCCGAAGCCCGGCGCGGCGGCCAGGCCCGCCAGGGCCCAGAGCGCCACAGCGGCGGCAATGAGGCGACTCGTTTGTGGTGATGCAGAAGGACAAGCTGAAGGCATCTGTGCCCCCTGGTCCGGGCGCAAGCTCTCTTGTCATTATATGCCACGTGGCCGGCGGCGCAAAAGCAGCGGTGCGCATGACGCTCCGGCAGCGCCCCACAAGGGCCGGCATGGGCCGTGGCGCTCCTACAGGGGTGCGGCTCGAGGCCAGATTCTGGGGATCAGCCTGCCGTAGGAAAGGCACTGCGAGAGCCAGGGCGCGCTCAGCACCAGGATGATGCCTGCCATCGTGCGGAAAGGCCAGACCATGGAGCTCTTGCCCGTCAGCAGAAAATCCACGAGCCACGGTGCGGTTTGATAGAAGTCCGTGACGACGAAGATCAGTCCAAGCAAGATGAGCCACGGGTAGACGGACAGTGCGCGTTGGGCACGCCCTGCCCCGCCCTTGCCCAGTGCAAGCGGGTGGAACAGCCGGGCGATATCGCTCCGGAACGCGAGGACCAAGAGCCACAGCACCGTCACAGTTATCCCTCCTCCGATCAACCAGTACCGACCAAAGGCGGAGGTAACTGCGTAGTAGAGAGCTACCACGGCTATCCCGGTTTCAAGCATCCCGTGGGCCCTTGCGGCCTCCTCAGCCGAGGGAGCTGCCTCCCCCGGGCACAGCACTCTCGCCACCTTCGGGACGAACCGGGACAATAGGAACAGCAGCGCAACAGCAGCCGCCACACCGGACAGAATGGCAAGCACCGGCGGCCACCAGACAACAACGCCGAACACAAAGCTCCTGCCCATGCCCGTCAAGCCCCACAAGTACGAGGCCAGCCACAGGATCCACCGCAAGTAGCCCCCCAGGAGGCAGAAGAGGCCGATTTGCACGGCGACGAGCACGTAAGTCTTGCTGCTGGGCGTGATCACAGGGACCGCCGGCACCTCAGCACGCCTGGCGAGGCGGGCGAAGAAGCTGGCCATTCGCCCCGCCCAAAGGACCAGCGCCAACGAAAAAACCAGACCGAACATGCATGGCACGACTGTGCTTGCGAAGACCTCCCAGAAGGATGATGGGCCAAAGACGCGTTTCCATAGAACAACAGGTGCTGGCGGGACGAACAGCCATACCACAAGCGCACTGAGGACGCTGATCAGATACCCCCTGCAAAACCAAACGCCGAGTAACGTGAGGCCGACAGAAAGGATTCGGGCGAAACCTCCGGCCACTTTCGCCCTGACCGCCATTCGCGGTTTCAACAGGGAAACAAACTGACCGAGGCGAGCAAGGGCGAAAAAAGCGAACGTCCCGTTCACTGCGAAGGCCAGGGCTAACCCTATTCCTTGCATCCCGAAGCCATGTATAACGCAGATGACCACAATCAAGAGAGCATTCAGTGCCAGTATGAGGGCACTCACTGCCAGTATGGCAATTCCGATGCAGCAGGCCTCTTCCTGAAGCTCCCAGCCAGGATTTCGTTGTGGTTTCAGCAGCAGTGCCGAAAGGAGTCCGGAAAAGCCTATCAGCAACGCCCCTGCAATCGCGCAGAGGGCCGGCATGCCTATGTACCAGATCGCCAACGTCGGGTGATCACCCCAACTGCCCACGCCGCCAGGAGGCAGAAGGGAAGAAAGGTTGACCACAGCCCGAAGAAGAAATGCGATCCCCGCTATCTTGAAAGCCAACTCACCCCTTTGTTCTAGCGTCATCTTGCCCCCTTGGCCTCCATCTCGGCACCGGGCTCCTCGTTCAGCCCGCCGATGCAGGCTCTGACTTCGCGGTCATTTGCTCTCTGGCGTCAATGGCCGACGCTGCCCAGACCCATGATGAGTGTATGGATTCGGCTCGGCGAAGGCAAGGGAAGTCCGGCCGGGGGGAGCCTCCCGCCGGGCGAGAGGCGGTTCCGTGCCCTGGCTCCCGGCCAAAGGCGCCAGAAGCTAAGGACGGGGCCCTGCCCGGGGCGGAACGTTGCAATGTCGCGAGCGGAGTCGTAAAATACCGGCTTTCGGGGCGTGCGCCGCCGGAATCCCGACCTTTCCGTCCTGCGCGCCTCGTTCCGCTGCACTGCCATCGTGAAAGCGAACGAAAACCGGTGTTGCCCGTCTTGCTGATTTCATTGCTGCTGCTCTACGTCCCACCTGTGCCCGAAACGCCCTCCTTTGCGTTGTACTGGATCCCGGTCGGAGTGCTCTGCCTGGCCGGGGTCAACGCCCTGGCCTGCTGGGCCGGATCGCGGACGGCGGTCCACCTCAGCAACAGCGGCACCGCAAGGGGCGCACTGAGGGCCGTACGGGTATTCAAGCTCCTGAATCTCGGCATACTGGGTTTTGTGGTGCTTGACGTCTATGCGCTTCGCTGGCCGCTGCTGGTTGAGGAGGCCTTCGGGCGGCCGCCCCACGTGCCGCTGGCTGCGGAGTTGCTTCTGCTCTCGCCGGTGCTCTTGATGATCGGCACGGTGATGGCCTTCCAGTACTGGTTCAACCGCACTCAGCGGCCGATGAGCCTTCGGCTGGGGCAGTATCTGTTGCTGCGTTTTCGCACCGAGCTTGCGATCCTGCTGGTGCCGTGGCTGCTCCTCGTGCTGGTCTGGGATGTGGCGGGCGCTCTCTGGAGGGGCTCGGCGCATTTCGGACTGGTCGAGGGGCTTCTTCCCATCGTGCTGGTGGGGGCGATTGTCGCCTTTGCGCCCCTGCTTCTGCGGCTCCTGTGGAACACCTCTCCGCTGCCCCCGGGGCCGGTGCGCGAGCGTCTGGAGGCGTTTGGCCGCGCCCAGGGTTTCCGCTGCCGCGACATCCTCCTGTGGCACACGCACAACTACCTGCCCAACGCAGCGGTGGTCGGAATGATCCCCCTGCTGCGATACGTCCTGCTCACGGACGCGCTCCTGGCCAACTGCACGGAGGAGGAGATCGAGGGTGTCTTCGCCCATGAGGTCGGCCACATCAAACACCACCATCTGGGGTTCTACATGTTGTTTGTCCTCGCCTTCGTGTGTTTCTATGCCAATGCTGTGGACATTCTGGCGGGCCTGGGTTACGTGGCGCCGTTGGGGAACGTAATGCTCGCCGAGTTGACGCACGGCCACGCGATTGTCATGCTCGTCTTTGCCGCCCTTTACTGGATCTTTGGCTTCGGCTACCTCTCTCGCAGGTTCGAGCAGCAGGCAGACCTGTTCAGCATGAGCTCTTCGTCCAACCCGGCGGCCTTTGTCGTCGCCCTGCACAAGCTCGCTGTTCTGAGCGGAGCTCCATCCGCGATGCGCTCCTGGCGGCACTTCAGCATATCGCGTCGGACGGAGTTCCTCGCCGATGTCCTGGAGAATCCGGACCTTGGCCGGCGTGCCGAGCGCAGGGTGCGCCTCGTGCAACTCATTATCATCGCCCTTTTCCTTGCCGCCGCCCTGCGCCTTGTGCTGGTGGCGCCGGGGATGGTCGGGTTGTGAGCCGGCGATAGGCGTTCCTTTCAGAGTGAGCAAGAACACGAATAGGTGCACTGAGGTAGGAGTTGGCGAATAATGTCCCTGTTGGAAGAACTGCAAGAAAAGGCCCGAGCCGTGCAGGCCACCATCCTCTACCCCGAGCCGGAGGACGAGCGCATTGTGCGGGCGGCCGCGCAGGTGGCCGAAAGGGGCCTGGCCCGACCTGTTCTGGTGGGCCCTCCCTCGGCTTTGCCCGGTGAGCCGCCGCCCGGCGTCGGCAAGGAGGTCATTGATGATTCGCCGCGGCTCAAAGAGCTCGGCGCATGTTACGCCGAGCAGAGGAAGTTGAAGGAAGCGCTGGCCCTTCGCATGGTGAGGAAGCCCCTCGTCTACGCGGCCATGATGGTGCGCTGTGGATATGCCGACGGCACGGTGGCAGGGATTGCACACACCACCGCCAACGTGCTTCAGGCCGCCGGGCTGACCATAGGCTATCAGGAAGGCATTGACACGGCATCGAGCTGCTTTATAATGGTTTTGCGCGAACTGAGAGGTCAACGCGACGTTCCGTTGGTTTTCGCCGACTGCGCCGTCCTCGTGGAGCCCAGCGTCGAGCAACTGGCCGACATCGCGGCGAGCAGCGCCCGCACCGCTCGCCGGTTTCTGGACGTTACGCCCCGGGTGGCCATGCTCTCGTTCTCGACGGCGGGCAGTGCGACGCATCCGGCTGTGGAACGAGTCAGGGAGGCCACGAAGCTGGCGGGCGAGAAACTCCAGGACGGATACGTCGAGGGCGAGCTCCAGTTCGACGCTGCGCTCGATCCCGAGGTGGCGGCCAGGAAAGGAGTCGGCTCGAGCGAGGTAGCCGGCCGGGCGAACGTGCTGGTGTTCCCCGATCTGAACGCCGCCAACATCTGCTACAAGGCGGTGCGGGACCTCGCCGGGGCACAGGCCATCGGGCCGGTGCTTCAGGGCTTTGCCCGGCCGGTCAACGACCTGTCCAGGGCAGCCAGCGTGGAGGATGTGGTGGGCACCACCGTGATTACGGCCCTGCAGTGCCGTCAACTATAGGTCGGCGATTTGAGCGGCAACCGCAAGAAGCTCCCCGCGCTATCGAAGCGAGAATCCCTCATTCTTCCCGGCCGCCGCGTGCGGCTCGGATCAGGCAAGAGCCGAGACAATGATAATCCTCGTCATCAACTCCTGCAGGTCCTCTCTAAAGTGCAGCCTGTATGAGATGCCCGATGACCGCTGCCTGGCCGAATGCGCAGTGGAACGAATCGGCGAGGGCAAGGCCGCCCTGAGCTTCGAGGGGGCAGGCAGGTCCTGGGAGGAGCCTTCCTCCGCCGAGACCCACGCCGAGGCCCTCGACGCCCTCCTGCGGTGCCTCTCGAGCTCCGAAGGCGGGGGGCTGGAGGATCTGGGCGAAATCGCAGCGGTCGGACACAGGGTGGTGCACGGGGGGGAGAAGATCAGCGAGAGCCTCGCGGTGGACCAGGAGGTCATCGAGGTGATTCGCGACAACTCGGCCCTGGCGCCCCTGCACAATCCCCCGAACCTGACGGGCCTGCAGGCCGCCTCCGAGAGGCTGCCCGGGGCGCTTCAGGTGGCCGTCTTTGACACGGCCTTCCACGCCTCCATGCCGCCGAGGGCCTATCTCTACGCCCTGCCGCAGGAGCTCTACACGAAGTATCACGTCCGGCGTTACGGCTTCCACGGCACCTCCCACCGCTACGTTGCCGAGCGGGCGGCCGAGGTGCTTTCCATGTGCCGGGAGGCATGTAACCTGATTACGGTTCACCTGGGCAACGGCTGTTCGGCCGCAGCGGTGAGAGGGGGCCGGTGCGTTGATACGACGATGGGGCTCACACCCCTGGAAGGGCTCGTGATGGGAACCCGCTGCGGAGATGTGGACCCGGCCCTGCCGTTTTTCCTCAGCGAGAACCTGGGGATGAGCCCGAAAGAAAGCTACGCGCTTCTAAACCGCCGCAGCGGCATCGCCGGCCTGAGCGGGGTGAGCAACGACATGCGGGAGGTCATCGCCGCCGCCGGGACCGGCAACGGGTGGGCCGAGCGCGCCCTCGACGTTTTCTGCTACAGAGTCAAGAAATACATCGGTGCCTACTGGGCGGTTCTGGGAACGGTGGACGGCGTCGTTTTCACCGCAGGCATAGGAGAGAACAGCCCGGAGGTGCGGCGCCGGGCCTGCGAGGGGCTGGAGCCGCTCGGGTTGTGCCTGGACGAGCGCAGGAACCTGGAGGCGGTCGGGTGCGAGGCCGTCATCAGCACCCCGGATTCCCGCACGGCCGCCCTCGTCGTGCCGACTGACGAGGCGCTCAAGATTGCGATGGACACTTACGAGGTGTATCTTCGAGAATCTGGTTCAACAGTTACGGAGGC
>JAUWZH010000123.1 GCA_030615435.1 Candidatus Brocadiaceae bacterium
GGGAAGTGAGAGCTGTCCGAGACAGTCGCCGCGCTGGTCCCTTTACGACACTCGGCCACAGATGTGGGCAGACGTGACGTGCCGTCTTCCTTGCAGGGCATTCAGGCTGGGCTACAATGGGTCGCGAGCAAGGGCGCTTTATTTAGCCGGCATGGTCTCGCTCGTCACCTGATGTATGGCAGGCCAGTTCACTGACAGCTGGCGAGGAGGTGGAGAATGAGGAGAGACGAGTTCTGGATAGCTGGCCAGCCGGCGACGTTTGCCACGCGGGGCGAAGGACCCTGGCGCGAAGTACTGGCACGGTCTGTCCCACCTCCAGGCCCACAGGCGGTCTGCGGGATGGAGCTCGACTTCGTCCTTCCCTCGCTTGCCCCCAACAACCACCCTCTGGACGTGGATAACCTTTGCGACCCCGTCTTCTCGGTAGTCATCAACAAGATAGGCTGGTGCGGCGGCAGGAGGCCAAACATGCTCTGGTGGCGGGCAACGAAGGTGGCCGGGCAGCCCACGGGCCTTCACCTGTTGTCTTGCTTCAGTCGGAATTGGACAAAGCCTCGTGAGCGGTTAGCATATGACCGCGAAGGAGGTTTTGACCATGGCGAAGCAGCGAAGGACGTTTTCGGCGACCGAAAAGGTCGCCATTCTGCGGCGGCATCTGCTCGACGGGGTGGCCGTGTCGGACCTGTGCGATGATCACGGGCTGAATCCGACGGTCTTCTACCGCTGGCAGAAGGCATTCTTCGAGAACGGCGCGGCGGCCTTCGAGCGTCGGAGCGACGCGCGCGAGCGTAGGCTGGAGCAGAAGGTCGAAGCGCTCACCGCGAAGCTGGCGCACAAGGACGAGGTGATCGGCGAGATCATGGCCGACCACGTCCAGCTAAAAAAAGTCTTGGGGAGGCCTGAAGAGCGCTTGGGCAGAACCGGATCTCCGGGGCGAGGTGATCGATTACGTGCGGAAATGGTCTGAGAAAACAGGGCTCGCCGCGAGGCGCCTGGTGGACGGGCTCGGCATCGGCCGGAGCAAGTACTACGAATGGCGTCGGCGCTACGGCAAGGTGAACGAGCACAACGCCTGGATTCCGCGCGACCATTGGCTGGAGGATTGGGAGAAGGAGGGGATCATCACCTATTGCCTCGACCACCCTGGCGAGGGCTACCGCCGGTTGACCTACATGATGATGGACGAGGACATCGTCGCCGTCAGCCCCTCAAGCGTCTATCGCGTCCTGAAGGGCGCGGGTCTGCTGGGCCGATGGAACCGCGCGCCGTCGAAGAAAGGCACGGGCTTCCAGCAGCCCCTGAAGCCGCACGAGCACTGGCACACGGACATTTCCTACATCAACATCCGCGGCACGTTCTACTACCTGTGCAGCGTCCTGGACGGCTTCAGCCGGTACATCGTGCACTGGGAGATTCGCGAGTCCATGACCGAAGCCGACGTGGAGATCGTCCTGCAACGCGCCCGGGAGGCGGGCACTCGACAACGCGGAACGGCCCGATTCCGAACACCTCCGTCAACTGTCTCATGCGTTCGTCCAGGTCCCGGACTACCACGCCGACTTGAACGGCGACCTGGAACGCGGAAGAGGAACGGCTGTCATCGTTCGCCCCGCCACCGGGTGCTGACGGCGCTGTGGGTTCAGTCATCTGGGGTGCTCCATTGCCATTGGTCGGCGAGATTCCTGGCTTCACACGCGGGCCAGCATCGCCGTTGACGCCCCCACGCCCCCCCCAATCCCCCCCTGCGGCCACCCCACTCACGCGGCAGCGCACATCCAGGACGCCCCCGGCCCATCCTCCGCGCTCTTTGGCGCTCGAGCCGACGTTGACAGTCATGATAGTAAGATGATACTGTCGCCGCAACTCTTCCCTGACCTCTTGCGGTGCAGGCGTCTGCAAGGCACTTCGCGGCGAACACGGAGAGCACGACATGCAGGCGCTGAGTCTCGGCTTTGACCAGCCGCTGCAACTCGGGCAGCACATCGGAATATTCCTGGACGGCCCGGCGGACATCCTGAAGCTCGTGCACTGCGACCCGAAGCGCAAGGTCATCGCGTATCGGCTCCGGGACGATCCCGAGGACGTGGACTGGCTCGAGAAGTTGCGCAAGCGGAAGGACTGTAGGTTCGGGGAAACCGGGGCGGGCATAATCGCTGTGGGAATCAGTTCAGTCGTTGGAAGCTGAGATGATAGCAGTTCTGAAGGGCGCGTCGGGCCTGAAGTCAGTTAGGCGCTCTTGCAGAACCCGCTCCGTCGGCCCGAGGCCGAGCGAGAGCGTCGAGGGCAAGGAGGCCGAAGCAGGCGATTCAAAGGCCAGAATCGCCGATGCAGGCCGACACATCCCTTCGGCGTTCGCAGCCGGCCGAAGCCAGGATGGGGCTTTGCAATAGCGCCTTAGGGGTTCTGGATCAGGCAGCTCTCCAAGAATTGATCCGTTAGCTCGACAAAACGGCTACAGCAATTGACAAGCGCCGGGGATCGGCCTTTTCTAAAATAGGCATTCTCTACATGCTTCCCGAGGTCTACAACAGCCTGCACGGCGTGGTCGAAGTCACCGTCGCCGCTTACCAAGATGGCCGTGTCGTAACTGTTTAGGAATGCGTGCTTCAGCATGTCAACCGCGATTCGCACATCCACCCCTTTCTCGCGAGGCCCTTCTGGCCTGTCCACCATCCGCCCATAGAACACATGAAAATTAGCTATGTTGGCTATGGCAGCAAGGAATCTCTCGTGTTTTTGATAGCGTTCACGGTCTTCGGCCTGTTTGAGGTGCACGTTGTAATAGCGCACATGCACCAAGAGGCGCCCTGCGACAAGTGCTTCAGCGAAACGGGGAAATGACACGTTCTTGCCCGGTTGCTGAGCGCGTAAGCCGAAGTAGAAATTCTGACCATCAATGAAGATCATGACTCGCTCTGGCGGCATTTTTATCTCCCGGCAAAATAGCCCGCCGTCAGCGAACTGACGGCGGGGAGTGAATCACCGCTGCTGAGAAACTCAACAGCGGGAGTGAATCTACCACTATTCTTACCATCGCCACGGGGCCTTGTCAAGGGGTAAAATCTGAGAAATCTGCGAAAAGGCGGTCAGGGGACAATAAAAAGGACCGCCATGAGCGGCCCCTTCCCCCCCGTTTATGAGCTACCACACGGCCCACAGCCTCCCAAAGCGAACCAAAAGCCTCACACATGCTCCCCTGCTGCCACGGGCGAGTAAAGGCCGTATTCGAGGTTTCCCCCCCTCATACCCCTTACCCAGGATGCTGACGCCCACAGACGCTTGCGGAGCCTCGTCAAGACCTGTGGATTCGCTTGCGAAAGCCCGCCTCTTCGCGCAGAATCTATGCGAGAAGCAACGGGCCAGAGACCTGAGTCGTTTCCTGCAAGGCAGGTAGTCCGGCCGCCAAGACGGCTTATTGTCGGCTATTCCCGACAGGCGAGCTTGGGATACACCGAGTCGTCTGCCTCAAGGAGGCATCGCAGCACTTGCCCGTGCAGGTAGGTGAAGTAACTGGGCAGGGCCTCGCCGATCACGTTGCGGATGAGGTACGTGCGTCCACTCTCGAATGCCGCAGACCAGTCGAAGAAGCGAGGAACGGTCTGGAGGTCGGCACACTCCAAGATGCTCAGAACCCGGTGCTGCCAAGGATGTATCTTGTTGTCACTGCCAATGTGGCTCGAGTTCGTCGTTACCGTCGGCGCTGGGACGTCGGACCGCATTCGGCGATAGCTCGACTTGAAACCCTTGATCAAGCGGGGCCGCGTCTCCCCCATCACGATCGGCCGGTTCCTCATGGGCTCGCGGCAAGCTGGGCAAACGGCGAGCCCGCTTGGAACAGGTCTGCAGCTACAAGACGGGCAGGTGTCGTTCTCATAAGCGCTACGGCCCGTGTGGGGTGGAATGCTCCTGACCAATAGGTAACGGTCCGCGTCGTAGTGAGGCACAAAATGGAGAGGATGCGTGTCCCGCGCCGCCTCTGCGCTTCTGGAGCTCAGCCGAGGGTACTTCAGCGCCTTGAACCACTGGCGCACGCTAACCCATGCCTTCTGGCCCGAAGCGGGCTCGTGCGCATGCGTCGGCCGGGGCCACGGCAACTTGGAGCGTTGCTCCAGGCCTGCGAGCCAGGGCTCCTTCCGATGGACCAGCACCATCAGCGCGCGGTGCCTGACCTGTGGAATGCCGTAATCCGCCACGTTGACCGACGTCTCGAACAGCCTGTAGCCGGGGAGTTGCTCATCAAGGATGTCCAGCAGGCGTTGCTCCTGATCCTCTCTGGTCAGCGTGTGGGTTCTTACCTGCCGGACGTTCTCGCAGACGATCACGCGTGGCTCCAGGGCACGGGCGATCGGCGCCAGCTCGAGCAGCAAAGCGTTCTTCTCTTCGTACTGCTTTGCCTTCGGGCTCTTCCTCTTCCCACGGCTGGGGTTGGAACTGCTCATCCCCTGGCAAGGGGGCGTAGCCGCCAGCAACGCCAACTGGTCGTCCGTCTTGCCCCGGTATGCACTGACTACTTCGTCGCGCGCTTCCCGGAGGTCCTTCACCAGCCAGGAGGAGTGTGGGAAGTTCTTCTGACCGATCGCTGCTCTTCGCGAATCGAGCTCAACGTGAACGTGGAAACGGAACCCAGCCAGCTCGTAGCCAATGTCACTTATCCCTGCTCCCGAGAACAGCGACACGGCGGGCATACCTTCTCCTGCAGGCCGCTCGACCTGCAGGAAGCCCTTCAACGCTCTGACGTGCCGAACCATGCAAGAAGCCCTGTCGATGTTCTATGCACGCCGCCTAATCGGCAGCCTGCCGCCGTATCATCTCCGCAACCCGACCGGCCGTGTCCTGCAGGTCGTCCTTCGTGCGGACATCGTGCTCCCAGATCCGTATCACGGCCCACCCCTGGCGCTCAAGCTGGGTAGTTACCCTCTCGTCCCGCTTGACGTTGGTCTCGATCTTGTCTCGCCAAAACTCGTCGCAGTCGGCCTCGAAGTCATGGCAGCGACGACACCCGTGCCAGAAGCAGCCGTCCACGAAGACGACGACTCTCTTGCGCGTGAAGATGAGGTCCGGCTGCCCCAGGAAACGCTTACCGCACTTCTCCCTGTAACCGTCAGCCGTAAGATACCTGAATCCCTTCTGCCAAAGCAATGACGCAAGCGCCCGTTCAGGGCCGGTTCTGCCCCGATTGTGCTGCATTGCCTTGCGGCGCTGCTGAGGAGTCATCACGTCTGTAAGCCGTTCACGCATGTCCCGTCCGCCTTGTGCCGTAGGAGTTGTTCACCTTCGCGAACGTCATGCCCCCTGGATTTCGCGGACTCTGTCGCTGATGTCCAAGAACTGCTCATGGGCTTGTTTCGCACGAACGAGGAAGTCATTCCATTTTGTGCGCCGGACCATTCCTTTCTCTCTGAATAACTCAAACGAGGAGCGGTTCGCCAGGTTCTTCAAGCGCTCTCCGTCGGCCACCAGATCGATGGCCCACCCGCGCGGGAATTCCGTCTTCAGGAACTCGTGCGTCTTGAAGAACTCGTCAAAAGCATAGACGTAATTGATCAAGCGTTCGAAATCAGCGTCGTCGAACATGTGGCCCAAGCGCTTGATCTCCACAATGTGCAGCATGTCCCCGACGCTGATGAGCGTGAAGTCAGGCCGCTTGGTCTCAAAGCCAATGTCCAGGATTACCTCCTGATCCGTTCGGTCGTGCCAGAACTTCTCGAACAGCGTCTTGAAGGTCTTGAGCGCTTGGTTCCTGGTTACGACTGTCCATGTGGGCTCGACGAGCCACGGAGCACGAGATACGAGCCTCTGGAAATCCTCTTCGCTGCACTCATCAAGGACGATGCGCTCAAGCTCTCGAATGGCTTTCACGCGCTCTGCAGCAATCTGGCTGTAGGAGGCCATCTCCGCCACTCGTGTCTTCCCGAACAGGTCCAGCAACCGCTCAAGCTGCACTTCTTCGCCCCCTGATACCTGGCGACCGAACTCCTGGAAGGCTTCCACAAGCGCCTTGTGCGGGGCGACAGATAGGATGACCTCGGCTAGGTCATCCACGTACACTGCGTCCTCCAACTCGTCTTCTGCGGCGAACGCCCCGATCTGCTTCGCAAGGCCTATGGCCACGTCTACCACTTCCCTATCAGCAAACCTTGCCCCTGCCTTCTCTTCGAAGCCACAGGCTTCCATGAAGAGACGCGACGTTCGTTGCCGACGGGGCTGCCTGGAAGCGGCTCCGATTTCCCTGATCAGAGCCGCTCCCCACCGCCTAAGGGCACGGCCATAGTCAGACTCCCAGATGATGCCTTGGCGATCTGAACGGATAAGGTCCTCTCCATCGTCGCTGTCAAGCCATTCTGCGTGAACCTCACCAACTAGGTAAGAACGCACCGTGAACTCGCCCGTGAAACCTGCGGGTTGCTCGAAGTCGCGCGTCGTTGCGACGATCTTGCGCCGCGCGTACAGTCGCACGCCAGCCATCTCCTCGTTCTTATATGCGTTCTTGGCCAGTCCGAGCCATCCAGTGACAGGGAGCTCTTTCCCCTCCTCAATGGTAACCGGATGTTGCGAAAGGTCGATCCGGGTCCCTTCCATCGTTGGCACCGAGAACGGTTCGAGCTTGGCTCTTGGGTTTTCCTCAGGGTGGCGCGCATCCTCGATGAATATCGAGAAGTCAGGTTCAGCGAAGATGAAACGCGACGCCAGTTGTCTGTGAAACGTTTCCAGGTCGACAACCCGCTTTGGCAGAAAGGCCGATAAGCGAACCGTAGTCCCCGTGTGTTCGCGATATGTGCGGTCGAGCGGTCCCGCCTCAAGTTCCACCGGTTGGTCCACATCGCTTAGGATCTTCTCGTAGTCCATGTAGAAGTGAGTAACGAGGTAGCCACTCTCGGTCTTTGTGCCGCCGGAGGAGAACACCTCGATGCGCCTACAAATGCCAAAAGGAGCCAGCTTGCCGATGCCTTTACGACCCATAACGCGCCGCTGTTTCTCCCGAGAATGCGGTCCCTGTTCGGGATGCCGCCTCCGATCCCTTCCGACCCGGAGATAGCAGTCAATCGCCTCATCCGGCGTCATGCCGTGCCCACCGTCTTCCACTTCGATCACATAATCAGAATCCTCGACTTGGCCATCCTCGCTCTTCCTGGCGAGCAACGTACCCAGCGGCAGTCGGACGGTGACTTCCTCGGCGTCCGCGTCGTAGCTGTTCGCAATGATCTCAGCCACGGCCGCGCTGACTTTGTCATAGAGCTTCACGCCAAGTTTGTCGATGATCATCCGCGAGATGGTCATCACATACTTGCGGTCCCCGATATCGGCTCCCATGGCATATCTCCTGA
>JAUWZH010000348.1 GCA_030615435.1 Candidatus Brocadiaceae bacterium
GGGAAGTGACAGGCCTGCGTATCTGGATTCGACGCTGAGCGTGGAGACGAGGGTGCGGGACCTGCTCGGGCGAATGACTGTCGAGGAGAAGGTGCGCCAGATGGGCATGCGCCGCATCAAGGACCTGGTGGAAAACCGCCGGGTCCCGCCGGAAACCCTCCGCGAGGTGTTCGGCAAGATGAGCATCGGCTGCGTGGAGGACCTGCGGGCCGACCTGGAGGCGAGCGCCGAGGCGGTGAACGTGGTGCAGAAGTACCTCCTCGAGCAGACGCGCCTCGGCATCCCCGCGCTCGTGATCTGCGAGTGCCTCCATGGGTACTGCTCCGGGGGGGGCACGATGTTCCCACAGGCCATCGCCCTGGCGAGCACGTGGAACCCCGCTCTGATCGGTCGCATGGCGGAGTGTGCCGCGAAAGAGGCTCGGGCCGTCGGCGCTGCCCAGGCGCTGAGCCCGGACCTCGACCTGGCGCGGGATCCGCGCTGGGGCCGCTTCGAAGAGACCTACGGCGAGGACCCCTACCTCGTTTCCCGCATGGGCGTGGCCTACGTGAAGGGCATGCAGGGCGAAGGGCCGGAAATAGATCGCGAACACCTCGTCTGCGCCCTGAAGCACTACGCCGCACACGGCAGTCCCGAGGCCGGCATCAACGCCGCTCCCGTCGCCGGCGGTCTGCGCGATTTGAGGATGCTCTATCTGCCTCCGTTCGAGGCGGCGGTGATCGAGGCGGGGGCGTTGTCCATCATACCGGCTTACAGCGAGTACGACGGCGTTCCCGCCGCCGCCTCGAAGTTCCTTTTGAAGCGTGTGCTGCGCGAGGAGTGGGGCTTCCGGGGTTACGTGTTCAGCGACTACGGCGGGATTTCCGATCTGCAGAACTTCCACAAGACGGCCCACACGCCCGCCGAGGCGGGCAAACAGGCCCTGGAGGCGGGGATGGATCTGGAGGCCCCGGAGGACTGCGGGTTTGGCGAGCGGCTCGTGGACATGGTGAAGAAGGGCGAGGTCTCGCTCGACCTGGTTGATCGCGCGGTGGCGCGGATTCTGCGGGTGAAGTTCCTCGCCGGGCTCTTCGAGAACCCTTACGCGGACAGCAAGGCGGCCGCCGAGGTCCTCAACTGTGCGGCCCACCGCAGGCTCGCACGAGAGATCGCCGAGGAGTCGCTCATCCTCCTGAAGAACCAGGACGGCCTGCTGCCGCTGGAGCGCGGCATTGGTTCCATCGCCGTGATCGGGCCGAACGCCGACGTGGCGCAGCTCGGCGACTACTGCCACCCGAAGGATGACGTCGTCACGCCGCTTGCGGGCATCCGGGAGGCCGTCTCGGAGCACACGAAGGTCGTGCACGCCCAGGGGTGCGGCATCTACGAGCAGTCGCGCGAGGGCTTCGAGGAGGCCGTCGAAGCGGCCGAGAACAGCGAGGTGGCGGTCGTCGTCATCGGCGGCGCGAGCATACGCACGGACGCCTGCGCGGCCACCTGTGGGGAAGGATACGACCGCGCCGACATCGCCCCGCCGGGCGTGCAGGGCGACCTGGTGCGCGCCGTGCACCGGACCGGCACGCCCACGGTGGTGGTTCTGGTGCACGGGCGGCCCTACGGCATCCCCTGGATGGCCGAGCACGTCCCCGCGATCATCGAGGCGTGGTACCCCGGTGAGGAAGGCGGCAGGGCCCTCGCCGGGGTTCTGTTCGGGGAGGTGAACCCTTCCGGCAAGCTCCCCGTGTCGGTGCCGCGCAGCGCGGGACACTTGCCCGTCTTCTACAACCACAAGCCCTCGGCACGTCAGCGCTATGGCAAACCCGGAACCCCGCAGCAGCCAGGGCGGGATTACGTGTTCTCCGCGCCGACGCCGCTCTTCGAGTTCGGCCACGGCCTGAGCTACACGAGGTTCGAGTACGGCGGGCTGAGCGTTTCGCCGGCCAGGATCCTGCCCGGTGGGCGGGTGGAGGTCAGCGTGCGGGTGCGCAACGCCGGCGAGGTCGCAGGCAAGGAGGTCGTGCAGCTCTACGTCAACGACGTCGTCAGCTCGGTTACCACGCCGGTGAAGGCGCTGAGGCGCTTCGAGAAGGTCGAACTTGCCCCGGCGGAGAGGAAGACCGTGAGCTTCGAGCTGGGGCCGGACGATTTGAAACTTCTCGACGAGAACATGAACTGGACCGTCGAACCGGGCGAATTCGAAGTCATGGTCGGCGGCTTGAAAGGGTCGTTTGAAGTGTTGAGGGCTTCCTGACGAACCGCTGCGTGGAGGAGCAGCAGATGGCGAAATACCGC
>JAUWZH010000179.1 GCA_030615435.1 Candidatus Brocadiaceae bacterium
CCCGCCTCAGGCACGAGCACCTCTCTGGTTGCGACCGAGTTGTCGCACTGCGCGGGGGCGCCGAGGTAAGCCTTGCGGCTCAGGAAGGTGTTGGCGAAGGTCGCCGCATAATAGTTCGTCCCCCAATCCTGCGCCTGCCAGCCGGGGCCCTCGACGCTGAACTCCTCGGCCTCGCACAGAATCGTGCCGTCCGCCAGGGGCTGGGCCACGGGATTCGCCTCCCCGTAAAGCTGAGCGGGGTGCCTACCCGCCACCCGTTCGGCAGACACGCAGCCCGAGGATAAGGCCGCCAGTAGAACTGAGAGCGCGAGAACCGGCACGCCAACCTTCGTCAAGCACTTCATCAGAACTCTCCTCGCCTTGGATCAGGAAAAAACGAGTGACAACTCCACCGCCATTGTAGTGGCGGCAGGGTTACAGAGCAACTGAGCAAACAGGCCTCAGGAGGAGCCTCCTGGGCATCCCTCCTTGACCGGCGGCGAAACCGCGTTTGAACTCCTCTTCGCGCATCGAGGCCCGACACGCACTGCCCGGAAACCGTGAAGAAACCGGCAGAAGTTGCAAACAACTCGCCAAAGCCGCCTTGTGTGCGGAATTCGCGCGCCTCCCAGCGGGGCTTTGCCCCTCGCGGGAAGTACCATCTTGTCCCTACCTGGCAAATCGTGTAACCTACCGGCAGTCTCCGGCATATGGATAGCACGCACCGGGGACATGGTGCGCGGAGCCCTTTCCCGCAGGCGCGACTTGTGGTTTCGCGAAGAACCCATGGCCAAACGGAAATCACCCGATCTCAAGGGCTACTTCCAGGCAGTTCATGGTGTGCACGCCCAGGGCGACGCACGCGAGGAGAGCTTCTACGGCTGCCTTTCGGATTTCCTGTCGGACTTCGCTGAGGCGACAGGCAGAACCCGGATACACGTAACCTCCCTTCCCAAAGCCACCGAGGCGGGGAATCCGGACTTCCGCGTGTGGGACGGCAAGAACCGCATCACGGGCTACGTCGAGGCGAAGCCGCCCACAGAAGAACGCCTGGATCACGTCGAGACGAGCGGGCAGCTCAAGCGCTATCGGAACACCTTTCCCAACCTCATCTTGACCAACTTCTTCGAGTTCCGCCTCTACCGCGACGGCCGTCTCGTGGGGCAAGTCCTTGCTGCGCGACCGCGAATCATGACGCAGGTCGGTGCTGTTCCGCCCGTGGAGAAGCCCCGAGAGCTTGTTGACCTGCTGGACAAGTTCTTCTCTTTCTCAATACCTCGCTCCTACACGGCCGAGTCCCTTGCGGTGGAGCTCGCCAAGCGCACACGGTTCCTGCGCGACCTGGTCGCCGAGCAGCTATCTCACGAGCAGCAAACCGAACCCGGTACGCTGACCGGTTTCTACGAGGCATTTCAGCAGTACCTGATCGGGCATCTCGACCTGGAGCAGTTCGCCGACCTTTACGCGCAGACCGTCACTTACGGCCTGTTTGCCGCGCGCACCCGGGCTGGAAACGATTTCACCCGCCGCAGCGCGTTCGACTGCATCCCGCGCACGATCGGCATCCTGCGGGACGTCTTTCGGTTCATATCCCTCGGCGACCTGCCGGAGCAGATCGAGTGGATCGTGGACGATGTCGCCCAGGTGCTCGCCGCGTCCGACGCCGGGGACATCCTGGAGCGCTACTATCGCGACGGCATGGGCCGCGACCCCATCGTCCACTTTTACGAGACCTTTCTGGCTGAATACGACCCCGAGGAGCGCGAGCGGCGCGGCGTCTACTACACGCCCGAACCCGTCGTCTCCTACATTGTGCGGTCCCTGCACGGGCTGCTGAAGGAGAAGTTCGGCAAGGCCGACGGTCTGGCTTCCGAGGGCGTAACGCTCCTGGACCCTGCCGCCGGAACCATGACCTTCGTCGCCCGCGCCTGCCAGGAAGCCGTCCGCGAGTTCGAGGGCAAGTACGGAACCGGCGGAAGCGAGGAGTTCATCCGGGAGCACATCCTCAAGAACTTCTACGCCTTCGAGCTGATGATGGCCCCGTACGCCGTGGGCCATCTGAAGGTGTCCTTCTTCCTGGAGGAGCTCGGCCACCGGCTTACGGAAGACGAGCGCTTCCGCTTCTACCTGACGAACACCCTCGAGATGGAGGAGCTGGCCCAGACCCACCTGCCCGGAATGGCGTCCCTGGCGGAGGAATCGCGCCTGGCCGGCGAGGTCAAGAAGCAGCGCCCGATCCTGGTGATCCTTGGCAACCCCCCGTACTCCGGCCACTCGGCGAATAAGGGCGAATGGATACTGGGCAAGATAAGAGACTACAAGCAGGTGGACGGAAAGCCGCTGGGAGAGAAGAACCCGAAGTGGCTCCAGGACGATTACGTCAAGTTCCTGCGCTTCGCCCAGTGGAAGATAGAGCAGGCAGGCCGGGGCGTGGTCGGGATGATCACGAACCACTCCTACCTCGACAATCCCACCTTCCGAGGGATGCGCCAGAGCCTCATGGAGACGTTCGACGAGATACACGTGCTGGACCTGCACGGGAACTCGCTCAAGCGGGAGACCTGCCCGGACGGCTCGAAGGACGAGAACGTTTTCGACATCCGCCAGGGCGTTGCCATCGCCTTTTTCATCAAGCGCGGAGAGCAAATGGGCGAACCGGCGGCGGTCAAACACGCGGACCTGTGGGGACTGCGGCAGGAGAAGTACGGCTGGCTCGGCGGGCACGACTTATTCGGCACCGATTGGAAGGAAATACACCCGAAGTCCGAATTCTATCTGTTCGTGGCACGCGATGAGGCGGCACTGGAGCGGTACAACGAGTTCGTGAAGGTGACCGACCTGTTCCCGATCCACAGCGTAGGAATCGTAACTTCGCGGGACAGGTTCGCCATTGACTTCGACAGGGAGGCGCTGAAGCGCCGCATCCGCCAGTTCCGCGATCCCAATATGCCCGACGAGGTGGTGCGGGAGGCGTTCAAGCTCAAAGATAAGAAGAACTGGAAGCTGAGCGACGCGCGGGCAGCGCTGCGGAAGGACGATGCCTGGAACGAAAAACTAGTTCGATGCCTATACCGGCCTTTTGACGTGCGGTGGCTGTTTTATCACCCTGAGCTAATCGAACGCGGCCGCAAGGAGGTCATGCGGCATATGCTGGCGGGGAGCAACCTGACCCTGTGCGTCGGCAGAGCGGGACAGGTGGTGGGGGCGGAAACATGGAATGTAGTTTTGTGTTCGGACGTCCTCGAAGACTTCAATCTTTTCTATCGTGGCGGAAATGTAAACTTCCCATTATACCTCTATCCAGGGATGGGAAGAAACGATCTTTTCGGTCAGCTTGACCAAGCGGGTGAAAGGCAACCAAATGTATCCGCGACAGTGCTTTCGCGCTTGGAGGAGGAGCATGCACAAGCCCCTGACCCGGAACACGTATTGCAGTACGTTTATGCCATTCTTTGGGCCGATAGCTACCGCGAGAAGTACGCCGAGTTCCTGAAGATTGACTTCCCCCGCATTCCCTTTACAGCAGACGGCGAGCTTTTCCAGGAGCTTGCCAGCTTGGGGAAGCGGCTGGTCGAGCTGCACCTGCTCCGCTCGGCGGAACTGGATCCGCCGCTGGCCCGCTTCGAGGGGGAGGGCGACAGCCGCGTGGCTCGCACGAAGAGCCAGGGCTTCCTGTATAAGCCGAAAGAAGAGCACGTCCACATCAACGAGAACCAGTACTTCGCGCCCGTACCTGTCGAGTTGTGGGAATACCAGATCGGCGGCTACCAGGTCTTGGAGAAGTGGCTCAAGGATCGCAGGGAACGGACGCTGACGCTGGAAGAGGTCAAGACCTACTGCCGCATCGTGACGGCCATACGCAAGACCATCGAAGTGCAGGAGGAGATAGACGCGCTTTATTCTCTCGTCGAAAGCCGGATTGTCGTGTTTGCCCCTGAAGAGCCGCCCGCACAATGACGATGGTAGAGGGGCGCCGTAGAAGCGTTCTACGCGGATGCGCCGCAGCTGTAGAACATTGCGCGACGGGAACAGCAATCGTCACCTAACCAGCCGTCAGGGAGGAGCAAGGAAAGATGGCGAAGCGGAGCAATGCGGACGTAGCTGCGCGGGAGCGCGCCAGGCGCATGCGCCGGTGGCAAGAGGCGCCAGCGCGAATGGGAGGGTGGTCAATCCGCCACGCACAGACGATCGCATGACCCTGACATGGCTCACTTCACAGGAGGCTGAGATGAAGGTCGCAATCCTCTATCACAGCGAAACGGGCAATACGGAGCGAATGGCCGAGCTGATCAAGGAAGGCGCCGAGAGCGTGCCGGGCGTGGAAGCGAGGATCATGAGAGTGGAGCGGCTCGATACGGCTTACCTCGCAGAGGCAGCCGTGGCGGCGTTCGGGTGTCCTACCTACGAAGGAACCTGCAGTTGGCAGATGAAAAAGCTTCTCGACACACCGGGGCTTCCTTTGGGAGGCAAGCTCGGCGGCGTGTTCGCCTCCCAGAATTGGCCTGGCGGCGGTGGCGCGGACCTCGCGGAAATCACCATGATCGCCGGGATGTTGGTGCGCGGGATGATAGTCTATTCCGGCGGCATAACGAGCGGCTCGCCCCCGCTGCACTTCGGAGCGGTCAGCACTCGTCGGCCGCAAGGGTTTGATGAGGAGCGCTGCCGCAAGCTCGGCGTCAACCTCGCCGAGAAAGGCCTGGAACTGTTCGGAGAGTAACCCGTGCAGCAACTCACGCAAACTCCGGCCCCACCCACCTGCGAAGAGCGAGAAGTCACGAGAGTCCCATCACGAACGCCCGTCCTTCGCAGGCCCAACTGATCGCCGATGTGGGCTCCTTTTCGAGCGTGTCCCAGGCATGACAGGCGTTGCGGGCCGGGTGAGAATCTTCCACACGCCTTTGCCCAAAGGCCCCGTGCAGCAATACCGCAAAGTTGCTTCGCAGGGGAACCCCAGCTCGCGCGCTGTCGCTTCGGCTTCCTCCAGGCTGTGCGCAACGCGGCTCCGCGGGATGTCGATCCCGATCTCTTGGAGAGCGCTTCGGAACCGGTCGCGATCCTCGGCACATTGGATGGCACGGTAGTCGGCCCCAAGCATCTCCACGCTGAATTCGTCGAGAAGGCCTGCATCGGCCGCCTGAACCGCCACGTTGAGGGCGGTCTGTCCGTCCAGCGTAGCCAGCAGGGCATCGGGCCGCTCTGCTTCGATGACCTTCGCCAGCACCTCGACGGTGATGGGCTCCACATATGTCCGATCGGCCATCGCAGGATCGGTCATAATCGTGGCCGGATTCGAGTTCAGCAGCACGATCTCGTAGCCCTCTTCCCTGATAGCTTTGCAGGCCTGGGTGCCTGAGTAATCGAACTCACAGGCCTGGCCTATCACGATGGGGCCCGAGCCGATTATGAGAATCTTCCTGATATCAGTTCGTTTGGGCATACAGTCCTCAGTTCCTTACGTGGAGGCCACGCTCTCTGAGGTAGTCTCTCACCTCTCCTATGGTGAACCTGCCGTAGTGGAAGATAGAAGCTACCAGAGCGGCGTCGGCCCGGCCGTCCGTAAGCACCTGGTATATATGCTCCGCGCTACCTACTGTGAAAACCTTACGTACCGGCACGACGGGGCGAGCTGAAAGAAACACCCTCAAGCACGGCGCAGAACCGAAGATTCCAAGCATCGGGAGGC
>JAUWZH010000239.1 GCA_030615435.1 Candidatus Brocadiaceae bacterium
CGACGGGGCGTCCGTCAGTATACCAGAAAGCCCGTGCCGATTTGCACGTGCCGCTCGCCTGGACGCAGGGCTGCGTGCCCTCGTTTTCACTCTGAGCTTTACATCCGGCGGCGTGGCCGAGCTGATTGCCGAACCGTGAAACCCGCTTTGACGCGGCCCTGCGTCCGGGGCATAATGAACTCTCGGTTGGCGGCAGCCCGCTCGGATGCTTCCTCGGAGCCTGCAATGTTCACAGGACTCGTGCAAAGAGTCGCCGAAGTCACCTCCGTGCGCCACAAGGGGACCTCTTCGGTGATCCGGCTCGACCTCGGCGAGCTGTCCGCAGAAGTAGGGCCCGGTGACAGCGTGCTCGTGGACGGGGTGTGCCTGACCGCGACCGCACGGCTCGACGGCGGGACTCAGTTCGACGTCTCCGCCGAGACCCTGCGCCTCAGCACGCTCGGGGACCTCACGAGAGGAGCCCGCGTGAACGTCGAGCCGGCCATGCGCCCGACGGACCGCTTCGGGGGCCACTTCGTCAGCGGCCACGTGGACGGCACCGGCACGATTCTGTCGAAGACGCGCTCGTCCGGGGAAACCAGGCTCAGAGTCAAGGTGCCGACCGCTCTGACGGACCTGATGGTGATGAAGGGCAGCGTCGCCGTGGACGGGATCAGCCTCACCATAGCGGGACTCGAAAAGGGCGCCTTCGAGGTCAGCCTCATTCCTCACACCCTCTCGGCGACAACTCTCGGGGAGAAAACGGCCGGGAGGCGGGTCAACGTCGAATGTGACATGATCGGCAAGTGGGTCCGCAGGTTCCTGAGCCGCCCGGGCGGACTGAGCCTCGACAGGCTGAGGGAGCAAGGGTTTTGAACGGCCCCGGCGAACAGAAACGCCTCGTGCGGCTGGTGATCTCGATGGGCGATCCCTGTGGGATAGGGCCGGAGGTGTGCCTCAGGGCGCTGGCCAGCGAGGAAATCGCCCCCGACACCGCCCTCACCGCCGTGGGGTCTTTGCGCGTCCTCGAAGAGACGGCCCGCCGGATCGGCGCCGAGCCGCCCGGAGAGGCGGCGGTGCTGGACCTGGACAACTTCCCGAAAGCAATGCTCTCCGAACACCGCCCGACTGCCGAGGGCGGCGAGGCCAGCCTGGAATACATCGAACGGGCCGTTCAGGAGGTGATGGCGGGCCGGGCCGACGCCGTGGTGACCTGCCCCATCAGCAAGGAAGCCATTGGGGCCGCCGGCAGCCCCTATGCGGGCCACACGGAATTGCTCGGCGCACTGACCGGGGCGGAGCGGCCGGTCATGCTCCTGCTGAAGGGCGCGTTGCGGGTGGCTTTGGCCACCACGCACCTTGCTCTTCGGGACGTGCCGGAGGCGCTGACGGTGGAGGGGATCGCCCACACCGGGAAGGTCCTCGGCGATGCGCTCGGGCGGTACTTTGCCGTGGCGCATCCGCGCATTGCCGTCTGCGCCCTCAATCCGCATGCCGGCGACGGCGGGCGGTTCGGCGACGAGGAGGAGCGCATCATCGCTCCCGCCAGCGCACAAATACGCGAAAACGGGTTCGCCGTTTCGGGCCCCCTGCCCGCGGACACGCTGTTCGCGAAAGCCCTCGCCGATCGCTTCGACGGGGTGGTGGCCATGTATCACGACCAGGGGATGATACCCGTCAAGCTCTCGGGCCTCGCCGAGGTGGTGAACGTTACCCTGGGGCTGCCGATTGTGCGGACCAGTCCGGGGCACGGCACCGCCTACGACATTGCAGGCAGGGGAGTCGCCGAGGAAAGCTCGACGGTGGAGGCGATCCGCACTGCGGCGGCGATGGTGCGGGCTCTCGTGGAAGGACGGAGCCAGAGCAGATGAGCGCGGGACGGTTCACAGGGTTGAGAGTGGCGGCGTGGGCCGTCCTGGTCATGCTCCTGTGCGGGGCGCCGGCGGCGGGGGCCGCCAGCTTCGTGGGCGCCCTCTACGTGACGACGGAGCCGGCCGGGGCGGAGATCTACGTGGCCGGCGAGCTCAAAGGGATCAGTCCCTGCGCCGTCCCCGACGTGGCCATCGGGGAAGTCGAACTCGAGGCCGTCAAGGAGCGATACGGCACGGCCCGCCTCACGGTGCACGTGAAGCCCGACACGGTGAGCACGGTCCGTCTGGAGTTGAAGGAGCTGGCCAACGTCGGCAACATCCTGGTGCTGGTGGAACCAACCAGCTCAAGGGTGGAGGTGGACCGCGTGCCTTTCGGCAGGACGCCCGCCCGAATCATCAACGTCGAGGTCGGCCCTCATCGCATCAAGGTCAGCCACGAGGGTTACCGACCGTTCTACAGCAACGTGACAGTAGTCTTGGGGAGGGACGTGCTGGTAAGGGGGCAGCTCATCGAGAGCGGAGGCCGGCCGGGGGAAGCGACCGGCGGCCCCGGAGAAGAAGACTTCGGAGAACTCGACCCGGACGAGGTGCCGAGCCCCGACGAGATGCCCGAGGCAAAGCTGTTCGAGCCGGTCCGCAGGTTGCTCTCAGAGAGAAATTACCAGGAGGCGTCGAAACTGCTCGAGCGGATGGCAGGGCAATCGGAAGCCCGGAAATACATGGCCCGCATCGCGCGGGACGAGCGCTACATCCAGCAGATCGAGAAGGTCGTGCAGGCCGGCTACAAGGCTCTGCACCAGAAAGTGGGGCAGCGCTGCCCGCTCCTGCTCAAAGGGGGAATCTCAATAGAGGGGAAGCTTCTGGGCGTGAGTGACGAGCACCTGGTCCTCGACCTCGGCACCCAGGGCGGCACGCAGATTGACCTGAACCGCCTCCACGTCGGCAGGGTGACAAGACTCGCCGCCTCCTCCTGGCCGCCCGACAAGGGGTCCAACCAGGCCCTCTTCGCGGTGCTCTATGCCATGGAAGGCGAATTCCCGGATGCCTATGAGGCGCTGCGCCGCGCCGCCGCAGCCGGGTATAACGTCACCGATGAGAAGAGCTTCGTGGACTGCGAGAGGCTCTGGGCTGCGGCGAAGAAGAAGGAAAGGCTCCAGAAGCAGAAGGCCGAGCGCGAGAAAGAAATCGAAGAGAGGCGTGAGGCACTCTCCGGCAAACAGGAGGCGCCGGCAGAGCCCCTGGTGCTTATTGACAGGCATCACGGCCGCAGGGTCCCAAACGAAATCGCCGAGGCTTTCCAAAAGGCCGGGTTCAAGGTGAAGGAAATTCACAAGGCCCTCCGGGGGGAAGACCTGAGGGATGCCGCCGCGCTGGTCGTGCTGGATGCCGGCGAGCGCGCCGAGAAGGCGCGCTACACGCAAGCCGAGGTAAGGGGCATCGCGGAATTCGTAAGCTCCGGGGGAGGGTTCGTATTCTTCGGCGCGGAGAGAGCGGTCCAGCGGCGGCCCCGCCGCGCCGATACTCCGTTTGAGCCGCTGCTGAGAGGGCAATTCAAAATTGGCCTCCGGCCAGGCCGGATGGAGGTCGACCCGAAAGCCCCGCGGGGCTACCCCCGCGACCGCGTCAGCGCTCAGCCCACACGGAGGCACCCGATCACCCTCGGCGTGAAGAATCTCTACTTCAGGCTCGGCGCGCCGGCCCTCACGGCCCTGCCCTCCGCCGTTATCGTGGCCACGCCCCGATTTGTCAGCAGTTCCGCCACGGGCCGCGGACCGGTGGCCCTCGTCGCCGCGCGGACTTTCGGCAGGGGGCGGGTGGTGGTGTTCTCCGCCGTGCCGGAGATCAAGAAGGGGGACCGCGGCGCGGAAGCCGTGAGGGTCTGCGTGAACGCGGTGCGCTGGGCGACCTACGTCAGAGCTGGAGCCGCCCGGTCGAACTAGCGCCGTTCACGGGCCGTCACGGCGAGTCAAGAGGCCGGCGGCCATCATGTGAAGGCACCTTGCCCCGGCAGCCCGGGATGACACCTCCGTCTGAACCCCCGCTCAGCGCGAAACCGCCTGCGGAATCCGCCCCGAGGCGTTTACGGCCTCACTCCACCGGGTTGCGGAGCGTGCCGATGCCTTCCACCGTGCAGCGGACCACATCACCGCTGTGCAGGAAACGCGGCGGCGTCCGCGTGAACCCCACCCCCGAAGGCGTGCCGGTCGCCACGACGTCCCCCGGTTCCAGCGTGAAGACGCGGCTCAGGTACTCGATGATCTCCGGGATGCGGAAGAGCATCTGCGCCGTGCTGGAGGACTGGAGCACCTCCCCGTTCACCTCGCAGGAAAGGGCGAGCTCGTGGGGGTCGGCGATCTCGTCCGAGGTCACGATCCACGGCCCCATCGGGCAGAACGTGTCGAAAGACTTCGCGAGATACCACTGCCCGGCGGGGCTCTCGCGCTGGTAGTCCCGTGCGCTCACGTCGTTCAGAACGGTGTAGCCGGCCACGTGGCGCATAGCCTCTTCCGCAGGCACCAGCCTGGAGCGCCGCC
>JAUWZH010000319.1 GCA_030615435.1 Candidatus Brocadiaceae bacterium
GTATATGTGTCAGTCGTTGGCTTGGCCTGGGGTTCGAGTTTCGCAATGTATTACTTCCTGCTTCTTCGTAGGGTGGGCACGAGTGAGTATTTGTTGGCCTATTGGCAAGGCGCTTTCATGCCTTTTCCTCCTCGCTCCTTCGAGGACATGAAGTGGTTTGCTTTCGTCCTCTTGAGAGTTTTTGGGGACCCCGTCGGTTTCTACTTCTCAGGCCTAGCGGCGTTTGCGTTTGTCTTGGGATGTGTGTCCATGTTCGCCAGGGACAAGAGAAAGCTGTTTGCCTTTACTTCTCCGATTCTCTTTGCTCTACTGGCATCGGGACTCCGAAAGTATCCTTTCCAGGGCAGATTGCTGTTGTTCACCGTTCCATGTTTTCTGCTCCTGGTCGCGGAGGGAGTGGAGTACTGTAGAGCTCGCCTCAGGGGCGGCTCCCGCGTGATGGTGCCTCTGCTTGTCGCAATGTTGTTGTTTCACCCGTTGATAGAGGCGGTGTACCATATCGGGCGACCCCGGACGAGGGAAGAGATAAAGCCAGTGCTGGAGCATATCAAGCGACATCGCCGCGATGAGGACCTCTTGTACGTTTATTATGCCGCCAAGCCGGCGTTTGATTACTACTCGTCTCGTTATGGCCTCGATGACAGCCGCTTTGTCGCCGGCGTGCGGGCTCGGACGGAGTGGAGGAAATACGTCGAAGACCTAGGAAAACTTAGGGGAAACGAGAGGGTGTGGATCCTTTTTTCTCACGTTTTCACGTCGGAGGGCGCTGACGAAGAGCAGCTTTTTCTGAGCTATCTGGACGAGATGGGGGACAGGCTTGACTCTTTCAAGAGTCCAGGTGCCGCTGTTTATCTCTATGATTTGGCGAATCATTGATGCCTGAAAAAGCGCCGTCCGTTTTCTGCGGACGCACTGGCGCACAAAGCCTTGAGGGGCGGGCCGGGCGACAGTTTCTCAACGAGCAGATAAGTATGTTGCCCCCGCGATGCGAATTCAGACCTCCAGCTCGCACTCCCACAGATAGCCCGAGCGATTGGGAACATCCGTCTCGGCCACGTACGCCAGGTTCTCATCCATCAGGCGGATGTCATGCCTGCCTCTGTCGGATTCCTGGAACTGCTGTCTTACAAACAGCGGCATTGGTGATTGCTCCTGTTCTCGATGCGTTCTTGAAGCGGGCATGAACTTGCAAGGAGGCGGTGCAGCCATCTCGCTTGACAGGTGGGGGGACATGTGAAAGAATGACGGTTTCCCGCGCAGTCAGGGCGCGGCCGAATCAGCAAGGTTCCCACCTTTGCAATCACGGGTGAATCAATAATGGCTCAGGAGATGCTTCAGATACGGTGGCATGGGCGCGGCGGACAGGGCGCCAAGACGGCGGCCGGGATGGTGGCTGAGGTGGCCGTGGGCGCCGGCCGTTACGCTCAGGGCTCTCCAGAATACGGGGCCGAGCGCGAAGGGGCGCCGATCAGGGCTTATACGCGCATCAGCGATAGGCCCGTCAGGGTCCACGACGCCATTTACTACCCCAACGTGGTCGTCGTGCTCGACGAGACTTTGCTGGAGGGCGAGGACGTCGAGGAGGGCCTGGCCGAAGACGGCATCCTGCTGGTCAACACCAAGAAGTCCCCCGCGGAGGTACGAGAGGCGCTCTCCCTTGATCGGCGCACCGTCTACACCATTGATGCCACGGGCATCGCCATAGAGGAGATCGGCAGGCCGATCCCGAACACCGTCATGATCGGCGCGCTGTTGAGGGTCACAGAGGCCGTCTCGGTGAAGGACATACAGAAGATCATCCGCAAGAAGTTCGGCTCGAAGCTCAGTGAGAAGATGCTGGAGGGCAATGTCCGTGCCGTGGAGCGGGCCTTCAAGGAGATCAAGAGCGAGTGAGCAAGAAGCTGCTGAACAAGGACGAGATGGTCCCCGGCGCGGTGGCTCTGGGGGGAACCATGGCCGAGCTGTACACGGGGTCCTGGCGAATCTATGCGCCCGTGACCGATTTCCAGAAATGCGTCCATTGTCTGACATGCTGGAGCCTCTGCCCGGACAGTGCAGTGGTGGTCAGGGACGGCAAGAAGCTCGGAACCGATTATCAGTACTGCAAGGGCTGCGGCATCTGCGCGACTGAATGTCCTGTGGATTGCATCGAGATGAAGCTCGAGACCGACCTGACTGAGCAGGAGAGGAAGGGCGAAGAGCCCCAGGAAAGGCCCGACAGGGAAAGCCCCAGGAAGAAGTAGGACTCAAAGCGGAACAACGAAAGGATGAGCCTGCCATGGCCGAGAGAATGGCATTGACGGGCAACGACTCGGCGGCCTACGCCCTGAAGCAGATCAACCCCGACGTGATGGCTGTTTATCCCATCACGCCCCAGACCGAGATGATGCACAAGTTCGCCGAGTACGTCGCGGACGGCGAGGTCAGCACGGAGTTCATCCGTGTCGAGAGCGAGCACAGCGCCCTGAGCGCGCTGGTGGGCGCCTCCCTGGCCGGGGCGCGGTGCAGCACCGCCACGGCCTCCTGCGGTCTGGCGCTGATGTGGGAAATCCTGTACGTGGCCGCAAGCTGCCGCTGCCCCATTGTGATGCCCGTGGCCAACCGCGCCCTCAGCGCACCCATCAACATCCACTGCGACCACAGCGACACGATGGGCGCACGTGACGCCGGCTGGGTTCAGCTTTACTCCGAGAACTGCCAGGAAGCTTACGACAACATCATCCAGGCCGTCCGCATCGCCGAACACCCCGAGGTCCGCCTGCCCGTCATGGTCACCCTCGACGGCTTCATCCTCAGCC
>JAUWZH010000267.1 GCA_030615435.1 Candidatus Brocadiaceae bacterium
CAAGGATTCAAGCGACCTGGACGGATACGACGAGTGGGGGCGGATAAAGTGGATGAGGCACTATAAGGTCTCAGGCGCTGCGGACAGGGCCAAGTATGCGTATGCATACGATTACGGCTCCAACCGCAACTATCAGGAAGACCTTGTCAACGCCACGACGGATGAGCTCTACGCTTACGACACGCTTCACAGGCTGACGAGCTTTGAGCGCGGCGACCTGAACGTGGCGAAGGACGACATCACCGACACCCCCGGCCCGCGAGCAGGACCGAAGACGGGAAAGTGACATGGGGCTCGATCCCTTTTCCTCCAACGCCGCAGCAGGCTGGGCATCGAACGCATGAGACCTGTCTTCTATCTGTTGCCGCTAGCCGCATACTTCTACGGCGCCGTCCCGTTCGGCTTCCTGATTGCGAAGTTCGTTCGGGGAGTGGACATCCGGCAGACGGGAAGCGGGAACATCGGTGCGACCAACGCCGCGCGCGTCCTGGGATGGAAGTTCTTCCCGCTGGTGTTCCTGCTGGACTTCTCGAAGGGCCTTCTGCCCCCCCTGGCGGCCATGAGGCTGGTGTCGGAGGCCGGCCCGTTCGAGCCTTCGCCGATCGCCGTGGGGGCGGCGATTGCGGCGGTGCTCGGCCACGTATTCCCCGTCTATCTCGGCTTCAAGGGCGGCAAGGCCGTGGCGGCAAGCACGGGGGCTATCCTCGTCCTCGCCCCGTGGGCTCTGCTCGTGGCGGCCGCCGTGTGGGCCTTGGTCTTCGCCTTCTGGCGCTACGTGTCGCTGGCCTCCATCTGCGCAACGGCGGCGCTGGCGATTTCGGTCTGGGTGATTTACGCCGATCCGCTCGGGGCGGGGGTGTTTCGCACGGCCTTCGGGATGCTCGGGGCGATGCTGGTGATCGCGCGCCACCACGACAACATCCGCCGCCTCCTCAGCGGCACCGAGCACAAGGTCGGGCGCGGCGCGGGCACAACGTGACTCTTCTTCGCAGGCACTCTGCCCCGGCGACTTCTTCGACGTTCCTCGCCTCGCTCCGAAGAAGCGCATCGGCCCGTTCGTTTCAATGGGCAGCAGGGCGAGGCCGTTGGGCCGATGCCCGAGCGGCCCGCGAACGCCTTCGCTCCTCTCTCAGGAGGTCACGATGGGAAGCCCCGCCCCGCACTCCGGACAGCGGCTGCCGTCGAGGTCACAACGCGTGCGCCCGAGGCCGCTTCGCCGAATGACCACGTGCCCGCACTCCGGGCAGGCCGTGTCGTTGGCCTCGGCCAGCATGATGTTGCCCGCGTAGACGAACCGCAGCCCCTCCTGCCGGCCGATCTCGACCGCCCGCTTCATCGTCTCCACGGGCGTAGGCTTCATCTCAGTGTCCCGGTAGTCCGGATGGAACCGGGTCACGTGCCAGGGAAGGTCTCGCGAAATCCCCACCAGGAACGAGGCCACCTGCCGCAGCTCGGAGTCCGAGTCGTTCCGCCCGGGCACGAGCAGCGTGGTGACCTCGACGTGAAGGCCCGCCTTGTGCATGTTGCGGATGGTGTCGAGGACCGGCTGGAGCCTGGCGCGGCAGTACCGGCGGTAGAACCCATCTGAGAAGCTCTTCAGGTCCACGTTGGCGGCGTCTATCAGGCCCCGCATCGCTTCGAGGGCCTCGGGGGTCTGATAGCCGTTGGTCACGAAGAGGTTCTTCAGCCCCTGCTTGCGGGCAAGGCGCGCCGTGTCGAGGGCGTACTCCATGAAAATGGTGGGCTCGGTGTACGTATAGCAGACGCTTTCACAGTTCTCCAGCAGCGCCGTCTGCACCACGCGGGCGGGCTCGGTGTAGGCCAGACCCTGGAAGTCGTCGCGGCCGTCCACGCGCGATATCCGCCAGTTCTGGCACCACGGACAGCGGAAGTTGCAGCCGGCCGTGGCAATGGAATAGGAACGGCTCCCCGGCAGGAAATGGTACAAAGGCTTCTTTTCGATGAACTCAACGTGGCAGGCCACCAGGCGGCCGTAGACGAGGCTGTAGAGCGTCCCCCGCCTGTTCTCGCGCACGAGGCAGAAACCGCGCTTGCCCTCCGCAATCCGACAGCGGTGATTGCACAGGCGGCAATCTACCTCTTCGCCCACGTCACGGGCGTACAGTATCGCCTCTTTCATCTATGGGCTCGTGCTGGAGGGCCCGGCCCCACCGGGGTGACTACTCCTGCACGACGATCGCCTCGGAGGGACACTCTTCGATTGCCTCCGTAACCCTGTCCTCAAGCTCCTCGGGGACCTCGTCCACTAGGACCTCTGCAATCTCATCCCCCATCGCGAAGACCTCGGGGCAGATCTCCACGCACCGCTCACAGCCGACGCATTCATCCGTAACGCTTACCTTCATCCTCTCCTCCTTCTTGTGGTGACCGGAACGCAGCCGTTTCCCCGGTCCATCGTCCCCTGCGGGCCGTTTTCGGAAAGGCCGAAACTTCGTTTGCGAAACGGCGCGCCGAACTCGATGATGGTCCGAGCGGGACGCGACAGTCTATGCACCCGGATTCGGACCTGTCAAGTGCTTTCAGCAAGACTTTGCCTGGAGGATGGTCTTCCTCTGCGGGAGGGGTCGAAGTGGACGCATCGGCAACCTGGCAGGCGCGCCTCGGCTGCTGAGCCTCGGGAATCTGCCAGCCGGAATAGCTTCGTTCCGCACTATTCGGGCAGGAGCGCCAGGAAGGGGTCGCCCTTGAAAATATTCTTCAAGGAGAAGTGGCGCGGGAATTCGACTCGCCCTTTCTGTCAGGAGCGAAGCTTCTTGAGGAACTCGGCGTTGGTCTGGTGCCAGGTCCGCACGACACGCTTTCCCCAGTAGCGCAGCATCGCCGTGGTGAAGCGGAAACTCGAGAGCGAACGCAGCACCGAAGGCATGGAGTAGAAACGCCGATTGGCCCGCAGGGAGCCGAGCTGCAGTTCCAGCGGCTTCATGCGGCTGGGCTCGAACACCACGTGGTGGCCGTCATACAGCGACCAGTCGTAGGTTAGTATCCGTCCCTCGGCGTCCATCTTGCGGAACAGATCTGAACCCGGCACCGGGGTCAGGATGAGGAACTGGACCGTATCTATCTCATTGTCTATAGCGAAGCCTACGGTCCGCCCGAAGGTCTCCACGTCGTCATGCTCGGCGCCGAACATGAACATGCCGTGGACGGGGATGTTGTACTTGTGGAATTCGGCGATGCAGCTCTTGATGTCCTCCACCGTTTGATGCTTGTGGTACTCCTCCAGCACACGGGGCTCGATGGACTCGAACCCCACGTAGACCCGGTCGCAGTTGGTTCGCCGCAGCAATTCCATCATTTCCGCGTCGCGGTACACGTCGGCCCGGACCTGAGCAGACCACCGGCGGGGGGCCAGGCCGCGCGTCAGCATCTTGTCCAGCAGCTCCTTGGTGCGCCCCGGCACGGCCGTGAAGTTGTCGTCGCAGAAGAACACGTCCGAGCCACGCCAACCCTTGGCCTCCTCAAGCACCCTTTCGACGCTGGCCATCCGGTAGCGCCTGCCGAACATGCCGGACACGCAGCAAAAAGTACAATTGTGCGGGCAGCCGCGCGTGGTCAACACGGGGACGACTTTCAGCTTCTCGTGCCCCTGCAAGAGGCTCAGATCGGGGATGGGAATCTCGTCGAGGCTCAGGCACAGGGGCCGGCGCGGGTTATGCACGACCCTCTCCCCGTCCTTGTAGACCAGGTTGGGAATCCGGGACAGATCCTGCCCATTGCCGATCGCCCTG
Source organism: Candidatus Brocadiaceae bacterium (assembly GCA_030615435.1). Taxonomy (GTDB): domain Bacteria; phylum Planctomycetota; class Brocadiia; order SM23-32; family SM23-32; genus JAUWZH01. The sequence goes on from JAUWZH010000267.1 coordinate 3,750, forward strand.
ACGAGGGCCGGCAATGACTCCTCCGCCTCGCCGCAGATGACGTAATCGGCATACTGGAGGGACTCCTCTGGCAGGTAAGTGGCGTGCACG
>JAUWZH010000185.1 GCA_030615435.1 Candidatus Brocadiaceae bacterium
GTGCCAGCGCCCACCATCGCGGAGGCCGTCTTCGCCCGCTGCATGAGCGCTCTGAAAGAGGAGCGCGTGAATGCCAGCACGCAGCTCATCGGACCTGAGCCCCACGGGCCCGGCGTGGACCGCGAGGCGTTCATAGAGGACCTCCGCCAGGCGCTCTATGCCTCCAAGGTCTGTTCCTATGCGCAGGGATTCGCACTGATGAAGGAAGCGGCGAAGCAGTTCGGCTGGTCGCTGGACATGGGCGGCATCTCGGTGATATGGCGCGGGGGCTGCATCATCCGGGCGCGCTTCCTGCACCGCATCAAGGAGGCGTTCGACCGCAATGCGGGCCTGCCGAACCTCCTGCTCGACCCGTACTTCAAGGGGGTCGTTCAGAGCGCGCAGGAGAGCTGGCGCAGGGTGGTCGTGAACGCCACTGAGATGGGCATTCCCGTGCCGGCATTCTCCAGCGCCCTGGCCTACTTCGACTCCTACCGGCGCGCTCGACTCCCCGCGAACCTCATCCAGGCCCAGCGGGACTACTTCGGCGCCCACACTTACGAGCGCGTGGACAGGGAAGGCGCCTTCCACACGGACTGGCTCAGCGCCTGAGTCCTTTCGAGTGCGGCAGTGCGGGGCTATGCGTTCAGGGGCTGTCCGAACCGGAGAGGTTGGCGGCGAGGTATTGAGCGGCGGCCTCCGGCGAGTCCGTGCAGGCGATGGAGCCGAGCATCTCGATCCCCTCCACGGGCGTGAAGGGACTTTCCCGGCGCAGAATCTTCTCCCCCGCGAGCAGGCCGAGCAGCGGCTGCCAGAACTGTCCGAGGAAAACGATGGGACTTCGGGGCATGAGGCCCTTGCTCTGGAACTCCAGCAGAATCCCGATCTCCGCCAGCGTCCCGGTGCCCCCGCCGAGCACTACGAACCCCTCCCCGTGCTCCAGCAGGCGCAGGATTCGCGACGGCAGGTCGGGCTGCGGCAGGACCTGTTCCAGCCACTCGTTCGGCGCCGCCTGGCCGCTCCCTGTAAGCGTCACGCCGAGCGCGCTTCCCCCATGCTCACGCGCCCCCTGGGCGGCCGCCTTCATGGTGCCCCCGTAGCCGCCGTTGCATACCCGGAAGCCGTGCCCTGCCAACTCCGCCCCCAGCCGCCGGGCCAGTTCGTAGTCCGCCACCTTCAGGCGGGGTGAGCCGCTGCCGAATATCGTGATCGTTTTCTGGGGCGACCGTTGACGGGCCATTTCCCTGTCCTCGGGAACATCCATGTCCGCTGTGATAGCACGCGCAAAGACTCTTCCTGGCGAGACGGCCCGAGCAACAGGTGCGAGGAAGAACATGCGCCGGCTTACGGGCCCGGCCCGAAATACAGCTTGATGAACACCGTGAGATACTTATAGCTCACGAAGGCAAGAGCGCCAATGACGGCCACGGTGACGAAGACCCGCAACGCACGGTCGGCGAGCTTCTTGAGCTTTTTCCTGCGCCGACTGCCGCGCCTGATCTTGCCGTAGTTCGCGATCAAATCGCGCAGCCTCTCGCGCCGTTCGTCGGACCGTTTCCCCCTATCCTCCCCTGCCAGATTGCGGGATTCCGCCCGTCTCGGCGTCGGGGCCCTCATGCGGAAGTCCGCCGCCAGTGCCCGGACCTCCCCGATCGGCCGGTACGACCCGGGCTCGCCGAGCTGGCGCACGGGCAGATGGGGCGAGACCACGCCGGCGCGAATGAGCTTTCTGAGCTTATGCTCGGCCACGCGGAGTTTCCTCACTTCACCGCCCTGCTCCACCCGTATCACCCAGGCGGGTTCGTCCTGCTCGACGTGCCTGACGGCGGCCCTCTTGGGGGCGTCCGGCACGCCGAGGCATCGCTCCCTTATCACCCGGACGAGTTCCCGCATCGTCTGAATGCGCTCGTCGGGTTCCTTGCTCATCATGAGCCCGATGGTCGTAACGACGCCCTTCGGGAGGCGACCGCGCCGCTCGGCGGGCCAGCGCAGAGGCTCGTGCACGTGCTTGCGGATCAGCTCGGAGGCCGAATCGGCGCTGAAAGGAACCTCTCCGACCACCATCCTGTACCAGCTTGCCCCGAGGGAATAGATGTCGCTCCGCGCGTCGGCAAGTTCCGGCGCGCGGCACTGTTCGGGGGCCGTGTAGAAAGGCATCTGAATGCTCACGCCCGTGGCTCCTGCGCGCGCCAGCTCGTCGCCTGTCGGACGGGCCACGCCGAGGCCCGCCAGCTTGACCTTCCCATCTCGGGTGAGCAGGATGTTGGCCGGCCTGATGTCCCCGTGCACGATTCCGCTCTCGTGCGCGCGGGCCAGGGCCTCGGCGACCTGGAGGACTATCTCGCAGGCCCTTTCGGGGGAGAAGGGGCCCTGCCTGTCCACCATGTCCTCGACGCTCTCGCCCTCGATGAACTCGCCAAGTTTCCTGGGAAGGGTGGCCATAGCGCATGCGTCCGTCAAGAGGCTCGTGCGGGCGGGACACTGCTGCCGTAAGGCACTCGCCGTGTTCCCGGGCAACTGTATGCCATCCCTGCGCTCTTGTCAACCCGCGTGCTCCAGGCGGAAGTCATGGCGCTCTCGCGAAGGCGGGAATCTGCCCGCCGGCTTCCTGGCAGGGCGACGAGCTGGCGCGGGGGCGACCGGGCGGTGATCCTGCCCCTTTGCGGCGATCTGCGAAACGGGTGCTCCACATGCCCACATGCGCCATTGACAAAGGCCAAGCTCGTGGCTCAGAATGGGTAAGAAAGGGGCGAGTTCGGCTATGAAAGCACGTGGCGCAACCTATTGTCTGTGAGGGGCGCGAGCTGGGGATGGGGCACAGTGCGGCATGGGAAATCTCGAATAACTCGGGGTGCGAAGATGCGCCAGTCGAAGGAGTTGACGGGCCCGGTGCGGGTCTACGGCGGGGCGAGCCATATGGTTTCGTGGCGAAAGGAGAGCCGCATAATCGGCCTGCTGGCTTTTGTGGCCCTTTTGGCTGCCGCTGTGGGTTGCGTTGAGAAAGTCGATCCGCGAGGAAGGGTCCCATGGTATGAGAGTTGTCGCAGGTATCCCGCGCCATCTGAATGGATCGTGCCCACTTCCTATTTCGGCGGCTATCTGGCGGTTCCCCCAGAGGAGGCCGGCGGGGTCGAGTACGCGGAATGGAAGCTCGAGGGGCCGGAAGTGGACGTAAGGAGGGAGAAAATGGCCAGGGAGTACGCACGGTACGAGCGAAAGCTGGCCGTGCCGGGGTTCGTGACGTTTATCGGAAGGTTCTTTTGAGCGGGATCGGCAGCATGCTCTCACCAGCTACCAGAGGGGCCGTACTGATCGCACTCGCCTTCGTTCTTCTATGCTGTGCAGGGGCCGGCGGCTCTTCCTCTGACAAGGCGGGGCAGGAGGATCGGCCTTCCGTCCGCCGGGGCTTCCCGATCCCAGCTAACTGGATCGTGTGTGACGGCCAGAGGGAGACCTTCCGCGCAGAAGCTGAGGGGGAGTATGATGACGTGGCGATCTGGGAAGTCCGCGGACCAGTTGAGTGGACCCTCCGACGGCCAGTGTCGGAGCAGGATGGATATCTCTCCAGCACGTTGGAGTTCCGGTTTCAGCGCTCCGGCCAGTACCGGATAACGTGCACATTCTCCGGCGGCGGACGGACGGAGTCGGTCTCATGGGCCGTCACGGTGGACGACAACGAATGGCCGGCCTACGGGCGAAAGGTGGAGCCCGAAGAGCCAGGCACAATGGCGTTCATTAAGGGAGGGACCTTCAAAATGGGTAGGCCGCGCCCGGCCTTCCTCGCTGATGACAGACCGGAACACGAGGTCCGCGTGGACGATTTCTACATAGGCAAGTACCTGGTGACGGCAAAGGAATTCTGCGAGTTCCTTAACGATCGCGGGAATCCGGACTGCCGCTATCTGCTGGAAGACGAGCTGCTGCTACAGAAGTACATTATGCCTATGATCAAGGCCAGGGGCTATCCCGCCGAGGGTTCCTGGGAGTATCGTTGGACTATGCGGTCCGCGAAGTCGTGCCCAGTGTACCGTGACCCGGAAACTGGCCGGTACCTCCCGCGCGGTAATCAGGCCTTTTTCGCCATAGTGCAGGTGACGTGGTTCGGGGCGGTTGAATACTGCCGGTGGCTTTCGCAGCAAACGGGCGGGAAGTACCGGCTCCCCACCGAGGCGGAGTGGGAATATGCGGCTAGGGGAAAGGAAGGGCGCAAGTACCCCTGGGGCTGGGAGGAGCCGGTCCCGGGCGGCAAGGGTCGCGACCGAGGACGGAACAGGGAATTCGGAGGGGAAGTAACCGGCAATGTGGGCTCCTTCGTAGCCGCTAACACGCCAGAGGGCTTGGCAGACATGGCCGGTGGTCCTTATCAGTGGTGCAGCGACATGTATCATCACAGATACTATTCAGTCGCGCCGCGGGACAACCCGAAGGGACCGGAGGTCTCGAAAGACGAGTGGGCAACAGCCCCACGCGTGCTGCGCAATTCCGCCTCCCATGCTAGTTGGAACGGTTTCTGGACGACCTACTGGTTTGATCCTGCGTGGGCAAGACAGCGTCTCGAGCCCACGGTGGACGGCGAACGCGGCTATATCCCCTTCCGGAGCACCGGGTTCCGCGTGGTAATGGAGCCGGATGCCACGCCAAGTCCCGACAGCAAGTAATGCACAGGCTGTTATGTTGGTGGAGAGATGGGGGCGTGCCGGGAAACGCGTGCAGGCCCCCCAAGAGAGGGGTTTTGCCTCGAAAAACCCCAAGAAACTGGTGCCCCTGAGGCACGAAAAGGAGAAGGGTGCCTTCGGTTGACTCGACCAGCTTACTGTCCGGCGGTTGGGCCACCAGCGCGAATCGCAGGTTGGTCAACCCGGCACGCGGGGTCCAACTGAGACCTTGACTCCCCTCACTTCATGCGAGGCCTTTCACGATTATCTCGGTGTCCGGAGCGCGTAGTGGCTGATGGCGGACTCGTTGCGGATAGAGACGGTCGAGCAAGGATGCCGGCCCTTTGATTACCTCAAGGGCCTGGCCGCAGAGCCCCATCCCGCCCTGCTCGAAAGTTCCCTGCACAATACGCATCTGGGGCGTTACTCGATCCTGTGCTGGGATCCCTTCAAGAGACTCACCTGTCGCGCCGGGGCGGTGGAGGTCGAGGAGCTGCGCAGCGGCACGCGCACCGTGGCGAGGGGCAATCCCCTTGCGGTTCTCTCCAGGCAGTTCGAGCCTCATCGGCTCGCCGTGCCGGAAGGTTTCCGGCTGCCGTTCGCGGGCGGAGCAGTCGGCTACTTCTCCTACGACCTGCGGCACCACATCGAGAAGCTCCCGCGCCAGTGCAGTTACGACATCGAGGTGCCGGAGTTCGTGCTGTGCCTTTACGACCGCGCGTTGATCTTCGACCACCGGGGGCCGGCCACTTACTATGTGGGCCCTCCCGGTTCGCACGCTCCCGCCGCGCCTCCGAAAGGCGGTGGGGGCCGGCGGCTGCCCCAGGTGGAAGGGGTGGTGCTGCATTCCAATTTCCGGCGTGATGATTACCTGG
>JAUWZH010000005.1 GCA_030615435.1 Candidatus Brocadiaceae bacterium
ATTCCAAGCATCGGGAGGCTTCGAAGGCTTGCTTCATCCGAGAGAAGGGTGGCCTTGTGGCCACCGAGCGAAGGATTGCGCGGGAATCTGACGTTGCCGGTTCTGCGCCGCGCTTGCCTCATAAGTGGGGGCAGCGAGGGAGGTTATGACCCTTTTGATGATACCCCAAACCATGTGACGCTGAGATGCGTCGTAACCACTGGATAGTCAATTGGTTGCATCCGGCTCAACAACATTTGATGACGGAAGCACCCCTTTTGCGCCGAGGTAGGGCTGCGGCGAAATGCAGCCCCCGAAAAAGACGCCCAAACGCCTTTTCCCCCCTTGACGGATCGCAGGGGAGGCCCTACACTGCGCTCTCAGTAGTGCTTACGAACGCTGAACACTTACGAGTGGACATTCGCGCCTTCTCGACTTAACCAATCGAGATAGCTTTAGATACGTTGTGCACGCTGGCATGGATTCCGCTCTTCTCGAAAGGGCGGTGATCGGCGTGGGAAGCGGACACAAAGGTCAGCGATCATTTTCTCGCGCCGCTCTTCAGGAGATACCTCGTAGGGGCTGAATCTCCCGAATACGATGGCGAAGGGAGCTTCTATGAGTGTGCCTGTTGTGTGCCCAAGAAACAGGCTCGATGCGGGATCACAGAAAAACCCGACGCCATCCCGCCGCGTCCCCGCTCCGCCAACCCTGCCTGACGTCCAGCTTTCGACAAAGCCAAGCCTCTAGGTCATGATGAACAACCCCGGCGAGAGATGGCCGAACGTGCAGAAAGCTTTTGAGGAAGCGGTCAACTCTACCATCATGCCGCTCGTGGTTTCCCTTGGGATCGGCGACTATTGGAAACGTTACCATGAGCTGCTGAGGGCGGACCGCCTGCCTTCCGAGGCCCTGGCGGAACGCCAGTGGCGCGCATTCAAATCGCTTTTGACGCACGCCTGGGACAGTGTGCCGCTGTATCGGGACGCAATGGAGAACGCGGGTTTCACACCCGGTGACGTAGACACCCGAGCCGACCTGGTCAAGCTGTCCACCATAGACAAGAGGTCCATCGTTTCAGCCTTTCCCGACAGAATGACATCGAGGACATCGAACAGAGAGCAATGGCGTTATCGCTCGACGTCGGGCACTGCTTTCCGCATCATGTCGGTCACCGACTATTCTGCCCGCCAGTGGCGCTACGCTCTGCATTTGCGTTCCATGCGCATTGCGGCCGACTGGCAGGTCGGCATGCGACAAGTCGTCATCCGCACTCAGGCGTGCACCGAAGCCTGTTCTGCAAGCGGGCAAGAGGAGTACGGCGACGCCCCTCGGGCCATGCTGCCGGTCGAGCGGGAATGGCCTCCTTTCGGATTCGCTCAGCTTACATTGCAGGAAACACAACTGCCTCCTCTGGCGGGCCGGGGCACCCTTGTCCCGGATGAGGTGCTTGACGATTGCCTCCGGCGGATCGAGCTTGCGGAGCCGTATCTGCTGCGGGGGTTGCCAACGTTTCTTCTTCTCATCGCCAGGCGCCTGAAGGCGGCGAACACGAGAGCGCCGAGCGTCCAGCGCATCGTCGTCCAGGACTCTCTGGCGCCTGTGGAAATGAAGCAAGAGATCGCGGAGACGTTCGGCTGCGAGGTCAGGGAGACATATGGATCGTCAGAGCTCGGCAGCATGGCGGCGGAATGCGAGAGGGGGTGGCTGCATGTGGCGAGCGACCTGTTCATGATAGAGATCCTTCGCACGGACAACACCGCCGCGGAGCCGAACGAGACGGGAGTGGTAACCGTGACCTCTATGGCCAATTACGCGATGCCTGTGATCCGGTATCGCCTGGGGGACCTGGGACGCCTTGTGCCAGGGGATTGTCCGTGCGGGCGCAACACCCCGCGCATTGTCATTGATGGGCGCGTGCACGAATCTCTGCAGTCCGGCGCGCGGTTCGTCACGCCTCGGGACCTGAGTCGCGCGGTCCACAGTTTCCCCGGCGTGGAACACTTCAAGCTCGTCGAACACACGCCCGAGCGGCTGACGCTCGAGGTGGAGCCGTCAGCCGGAACGGCGCTGGATTCACCCCGGCTGCGCGACGTTGTCAAAGAGCTGCTGGGGCCCGGGCGAAGCGTTCAAGTTCGGACGGTCGAGGCCATATGGCCCGAAGAGTCCGGCAAATTCGCCTTCGTGAAATCCTTGCCGCGAGACCATCATCCCCGCGAAGCGTGATGGGATAACCCGCGAGCGCGAGTCGTGAGATTCAAAGGATGGCGCATCAATGCGTGGAGAGGCTGTTTTCAGTGTGGATGAGATAAGGAAGGACTTCCCCGCGCTGGCGCGGACCGTCGACGGCAAGCCGCTTGTGTACCTGGATAACGCCGCTACGAGCCTCAGACCCGTTCAGGTCGTTGACGCTCTCGCGGAGTTCTATCGGACCTCGGTCGGCAGTGCCGACCGCGGCGCCCACCCTCTGGCGCGCGAGACAACCGCTCGATACCACGAGGCCAGATGCGCCGTCGCCCGGTTGATCGGCGCTGCGGAGGACGAAATCATTTTTGTGCGCAACAGCACCGAGGGGGTCAACTTGGTCGCGGCGGCTTTGCCGACTCTGCGACGTGGACACATTGTGACTACGCTGGCAAACCATCATTCGAGCCTGCTCCCTTGGGCCGCGCACGGCAAGGCGCGACACGTGGGACTGAACAAAGACGGCACGCTGTCCATTACGTCCCTGAAGGAGGCGCTTACGGCGGACGCAGCGCTGCTTTGCATGCCTCAGGTCAGCAATGCGATGGGGCTCCTGATGCCTGTGGAATACGCCGTTGAAATCGCAAAGAGAGCGGGCGCCCTTGTCCTCATTGACGGGGCTCAGTCCGTGCCCCATATGCCGGTTGACGTCAAGGCGCTCGACTGCGATTTCCTTGTGTTCAGCGGCCACAAAATGCTGGCGCCGTTCGGGATCGGCGTGTTGTATGGAAAACGAGAGCACCTGGACGCGATGCAGCCCTTTCTTCTCGGCGGCGGCATGATCGAATCTGTGCAGGCAAACCGATTCACAGTGAAGCCCCCCCCGGGAAAATTCGAGGCAGGCACGCCAAACGTGGGTGGCGCTGTCGCCCTGGCGACGGCCATTGACTATCTCGAGGACATTGGTCTCGATAGAATTGATAATCACGTCACCGTTCTGGCCAGGTCCGCGCGGAGCAGCTTACGAGCAATTGACGGACTGACGGTATATGGCCCCGAGTCGGACGAGTTGGTCGGCTCGGCTGTTGCCTTTGGCTTCGAAGGCTTGGCGGCTCATGCGCTCGCCCTGATGTTGGCGAATCGATTTGGCATCCTGGTACGTTCCGGCTACCACTGTGCCGAGCCGTTTCATAAAGCGGTCGGCATCCCTCAGACGGTGCGTGCGTCCTTCTACCTCTATAACACCTCTGAAGAAGTCGGCCTGCTCGACCATGCGCTCAGGCACATTCAGGCAACGATAATGTGACGGCGAGGAGAGAGAAGACGGGCAGCGCATGAGGTGCTCCCCATTGTCAAGACAGAAAACGGGTGAAGTTAAGATAGTCTCACCCTCCCACGCGATTGCTGCAAGCGGAAGGAGTCCGTAAGGGGACTGGAGCCCCTCGGCGAGGGCAGAGTGGCCTCAACGTCCCTCCAGCGCACCCCGCACCAATCCAACCGCCCTCATGGGCCCTTCGAGGACTCGGCCCGGTCGTAAAGGCGAACATTCTGCCGCTGAAGGTGCCTCTTGTCAAGGGCATGCCGCACGGGGTTTGGGGAAGGGGCATTTTCGGGGAACAAGGGGGGCGCAGGCGCGCATTGAGAGAGACGGACCCCTCTATGTCCGCGGGGGCAAACACGCAGTATCCCCGCCGAGGCGGGCGGGAACGGCCTCGGGGTGTCAGCGCCCGATCACTCCCGTACACTGGCCTCGCCGCCTCGCGCCCGTTGCCTATTCTTCTTGCGGGAGGCGCACCCAGTGCAGGCGCGCACGCAGGCCGGTCTCTTCGAGCTGCATGTTCAGGGACAGGTGGCCGAGGCCGCGCAGGAGACCGAACTCCCGGTCGCTGGGCTTGTGGGAGGGCTGCCTGGGGTTGATGATGTTGCCGAAGGCGGTGCTCTCAATCTCGCCGCCTTGCCACATCCACTCCCCCGGCCCGGGGTGCACCGGCGTGAACCCAAACAGGCGAGCATGTTGCGCGGCGGCCTCCTCGGGCGTTTTCGAGGCGCTCAGCAGCAGTGGATAGAGGTAGCCGATGCCCTGGACGGCGCCGGCTCGCTGCTGCTCGCCGGCGGTCATGAACAAAGCGGCCAACTCGGACTCGACTTCGCCGGGGTTTAGCCGAAGCAGCGCGCCGTTGAGCGGCGCTGGCCGCACGGCGCCTATGCCCGTGCGCTGGGACCAGGGCATGTTGCTGATCACGAGATAGCCGTTTTCGACCGAGATGCCATAGCGCAGTTTGACAAGGCCCATCACGCTCAACGTGCACACCCAGGCATCACGGTCCTCCAGCTTGTAGAATTCCACCTGGAACCCTCGCTCCCGTCGAAGCGGGCGGTCCACGGCGGGCCGACGCCGCAGGATGTCCAGGACCTTTTCCTCGTCCTTCAGCTCCACCAGAACCTTCGAAGGTCTGGTGAGCAGGGACAGAGCGGGGGGTATGGCCATCATTGCGCCGCGCACCTCCAGCACGTCGCCTCCGAACGCACCCAGGATGTCGCCGCTCCCCAGGCTTATGATGGGATCTGTGTCCCCGACCGCGAGGTGCACGGCCGGGCCGAGGTAATCAATGATGACTGGGTCAATGTGGGTGTAGCCCGCCAGGGCTTCGTACAGGCCTTTCGTCAACCCCAACCAGGCTTTCTCGCCCAGGTTCAGCGAACACATCAGCACGGGCTTGGGTGTGAGCTCCGGCACGCGCAGCGGGACGCCGTCCTCCGCGTTCGCCAGCACCTCCCGCACCTGATCGTAGAGCCGGCTGTCCAGCAGGGGCAGGATGAAGGTCGTCAGCTCCGCCCCCTCGCCGGTGTCGTCGAGGCGCATGGCTATCGGGTCGAAGAACCGCCGCCAGAATCTGGAGTAGTTTCTTACGTAGCGCTTATAGGCTTTGGCCTCTTCCTCGGTGACCGTCTCGACCGGATTCTCCAGCAGGGACTTCAGCCGGGCCGGGGTGGCGTACTTCTTCGACTGCGCCACGAGGTCCTCGCGCAGGACGTAGTCGCGTCCGGCGAAGGCCTCGGGAACGTAACCCAGCTCGACCAACCGGGCCAGGGTCGCCGGTCCAGGCTGGCCGTCGGCCTTGAACAGAAGCGCCCCGGCGCTGAGGGCCTCCAGCTCTGCCCGCGCCTGCATGCGCCTGAGCTGTGCGATCTTGGTCTGTGGGCCGACCATCCGGCGGATGAACGGGTCGGAGAAGTAAACGTAAGCCACGGTTTCTTTCTCGACAGGGAGCTGCTCGAGCATGTAGCGGAACTCGGCGCTTCTGCCCAGACTGCCGAGCCCGCCGTTCTTGTGCAGCGCAACGACCCTCTGCAGTTCCTGCCGGTTGGTGCCGGCGAACAGCAGATCGCCGCTGAGGGCCCAGTAGACCGAGTCGCCCGTGGGGAGCGGGAGAGCCAGGACGGCGTCCTCGCTCAGGTTGCCGAGACCAATCAGTTGCAGCATCGGCCGCACGAGCCGGAGCTGAGAGATACGTGCGATCGCGGTAACCTCGGTGCCATCTATGAAGAACAGGTCCGGGAACACCAGCGCAAGCTCCTTGATGATCCCGCGCCCCAGGAACATCCGGACCCACTGCTCGGTCAGCCCCAGCCGCGCCAGGTAGCGCGCCTTCAGATCGTAGCGGATGCTGTTCCACGTCAGGGCGGCGCCTGAGTCGGAGAGGAAATCTCCGCTGCGGTCCAGGATGTCCACCGTGTCGCCGGGCCTCGCGAGATAGACGAAGAAGCGGTCGGGCGGGACGCAGTCGGCGAGCGGCAAGCGGCCGCCGGTGCGACCCATCAGCATCTCCTCGAAGGGGTGGGACTTGACCTCCACGCCATGGATGTCGACGACGGCTACGGTCTCGTCCTGCTTCGGCTTGCCTTCCGGGGGCCCCAGCACCTGCATCTGGAGGGTTTCGCGGACCGCGGCCCGGCCGCCGAGCACGTTGAAGACGTTGGTGGTCGTCCTCCGCGCACGCCGGTCCCTTACGTGCCGCTTGAATGCCTCTGTACCGTAAAGTTGCTCATGCCGCGCGAGCCACGCGCGCAGCACGGGCGCGTCAGCGCGGGAGACCAGCGGAAGCCACCGCCGCGCCCTTGCCCCGGCCCATTCGGCCAACAGTTCGGCCTCGCCGGGCGCGGGTTCGCTGAAGTCCCACAGACACGCAGTCTCCTCGCGGGTGACGGCATTGCCGAGCATCAGTTTCACGCTGCCGCCCGCGCCCCGGTTTGTCAGGGCGGCGACCGTGTAGCGGTAAGTCTGCGCCCGGGCAGGCGTCTCTTCGAGCTGAGCGGGCCAGACGGGGCTGATTGTGAGGTCGTACCTCTTGACCAGCTCTGCATCAATCTCCTGCCGCACGCAGCGGCGGTCGGTGAAGAGCACCCAATGTTTCCCGTCGTCCACGTACGGCCTCAGCTCCAGCACCAGCGGCCGGGCGTTGCGTCGGCTCGGCCTGTCCGTCTCCGGATCGAAATCAAAGGGGACGTTGGGAATGAGGAAAGCGTACGGACCCGCCACGCCCCTTTCCCTGTCTTCGGCCCATGGCGACCCCTGCCACTGCTCGATCCGGCGTGAGTACTTCTCTCCATCAACATCCGAGAACGCCACCGGCCCCACACCGTCGTGCGCGCGGGCATAGTCCGCCAGCGCCTGCCAGAAGCGGCGCAAGCGAGATCGCCCCCTTTCGTTTTTTCTTTGTCGCTCCGCCTCTTCAATCCTGCGTCCAAGCGTCTGCTGGAGCGCCTCTTCCGGGGGGATCAAGTGCACCTGCCGCAGGGGCGCTTCGGGGCCCGGCTCGGGACACGTCCAGATCCCCTCCGCAGGCAGATCCACACTTCCCCGGACAACGGTTAAGCCGAGCTTCGGGTGGGTGAAAGCAGCGGTGTCCTGCACCACGACCTGATCGGCGGCGAGAACGGATGCCGCCACAAGGAACCAACAGAGCACCAGTGTTCTGCCAAAAGATCTCATGCGTGCCCCCTCTCGGAAAAGAATCCTCGATCACAACGCCTTGTGCCGACCTGTGGCTTCAGTATAGCCAGCGCGCCCGACATTGCAAGACGGACCAAGAAAGAGGGGAAACCCTGAACAAAGAGACGGAACCCAGGTGCCCGTGCTGGAGGATTGGAAGGAATCCCCTGCCGTGAAAGACAGCGAAGACGGCCCCTACCGCCTGGAGCCCCTCGGCGAGGGCAGAGTGGCCTCAACGTCCCCCCAGCGCGTCCCGCACCAATCCAACCGCCCGGTCGGCGTCCGGCACAAAGAGCGATACCGCAAGATGGCGCCCGTCCTTGCCCACTGCTGAGAAGTGACCTTCACCGATGCGGAACAGGGTTACGCCTCTCGATGTGCTGGCTTTGTGTCCTTCCTCTGCCCGAAGCGCCTCGTAACGGGCCCGCGCATCGCGGGCGTCGCTCTCCCTGGCATACTGAATGAGCACCAGGGCGGCGCGCTTGCCCTCGGCGCCCGGGCCATACGTGCCGTACGCGCCCACCGCAGGACCCTCAAGGGCGAAGGCCTCGATCACGTCGTCCCTCAGGTAGATGTTCTGCAGGTGGATGGGGGCGCGCATCAGCCGCACGCTGTGCGGCTCCAGCCCATCGGGGGGCAGCCGGCGACACAGCTCGGGCCTCGGTGCGGGCGCAGCCTCAAGGCCCTCCAGGGTGGCGCGTGCCAGGGACAGGACAACTTCCTTTGGCGGCGCGCCTCCCATTGTGAAAACGGTTATCGTGTATCGGCCTCTTCTGGCCCAGAGAGACGGCCCGGCTGCCAGGGCGCCTTCGTCCCCGACGGGCACCGGCGCCGCCTCCGGGACGATGGTCCGGTCCTTGGCGTATGCGCCGAAGGCATCCTCCGGCGTCTCGAACTCCCAGAGGCGCACCTCCAACCTGACCTCACGGGCGACGTAGGTAGCGCTCGCCCCGCGCACGAAGTTGAACTCCAGGTAGGGGTCCGCCCCGCCGTCTATCTGTTCCCACAGCCCTCTTTCCCCCTCGTAGAGCTGCTTCGGGCCCGCAAGTCTCAGCCCGGCCGCCTCGACGGGCAGGGCGCGTTCCACTTCCGATTCCCGACGGCCTGCTGCCGGGGGCTCCAGCTCCCGGTATCCCGCCGACACGCGCACGGCGGCCTTTCCCTGCACGGGGCAGGCGTACTGGCAGAACCCGCAGCCCACGCACGCCTCGGCCCTCACGTAGGGGAAGCGCAGCTCCTGTCCGCCCGGCATGCGTCTGGTGGAGAAATGGATCGCTTTCCCGGGCACGGGACAGACCTCCTCGCAGACCCCGCAGTTGTGCTCCTGCCAGTCCACTCCTTCCTCGTTGCGGCGCTGCCAGCCAAGCCACGGGATGCAGCGTGTCCTGTCCACATAGGCGAGCCCGACTGCCGAGCTGTGCTTCTCCTGGAGGGAAAAGCGGGGTATGGCGCCTGAGGGGCAGATGCGGCCGCACTCGTTGCATTCGTACTCGCAGTAGCCTACTCGTGTGTCGAGCTTCGGGGTCCAGAGCGACTCCAGTCCCCCTTCAAGGCCCGCGGGTTGGATGACCTGGGTGGGGCAGACCCTCATGCACTGACCGCAGCGCAGGCATTCCTGGAGGAATTCCTCCTCGTCCTTCCCCGCCAGGGGAGGCCGGATAAGGGAGCCGCCCTTGCGCCCGCTGCGAGGCGGAGCAGCCTTGAGGAGCAGGTAGGAGGCGGCCGCCGCCCCGACGGCCGCCAGAGCCCCCCGGCGCGTCAGGTCAACCTCGACGGCCTGGTCGCGCCCGCGCCCCAGGAAACGTATGGCATCCACCGGGCAAACGGCCTGACAATTCAGACAAAGGATGCACTCCCCGGCGAGGCTGCTCACGCCGTCGGGCGAGATGCAGTGCGTCGGGCACACCCCCGCGCAGCGGCCGCAGTGGATACAAGCCTCGCCGACCTTCCGCGCCGTGAGCGAGTGCATGCCGGCGAGGGCGTAAAGCGCTCCGAGCGGACAGAGCGAACGGCACCACCATCGCCGCCCGATCAGCCCCAGGGCCAGCACCCCGAGAAACACAAGCCCGGTGACCCCGTGCACCGGAAACTCCAAGCCCGGGGGCGGCTGGAGCAACGCGCGCGCCAACCCAGATGCGCGCCCCGCCGCTGCTCCAACGATGGGAGACCCTTCGAGGGCTGACAGGCCCCAGAAGACCCCTCGGACCACGGAAGGGTGGACCACGAGGACATAGCTGCGCACGGCTATGCTCAGCGGGTCGAAGTAACCGAACAGGGAAAAACCGAACAGGGCGGTAAGCAGGCAAACCGCCAGCAGGTAGTACTTGAGCCGGCGGCTCGGCGGGGCCTGAAACCGCGCCTCTGTGCTGGCGGGCACCGAATCCGCCTCAGGGCGCCTCCCGCCCCTCAAGAAAGCTATCGCCCTGTCGAAAACGTCCAGCGTCGTGCCGAGCGGGCAGGCCCAACCGCAGAAATATCGCCCCAGCAATACGGCGCCAAGAAGCAGCACGGCCGCCGGCCAGAACGCCAGAAGCAGGTTCCACGAGGACAGACTCGCTCCCACCCCGCTCAAGGGGCTCAGACGCATCAAGCCGCCCGCGGCCCGGCCCGAGCCGGTCAGCAGCCCTGCGAAAACCACGAACGCGAGGAAAAGCAGGAATGCGACGCCCTGGGTCAGCCGGCGGATTCGGCGGGGCCACACTCGGCGTTCTCCAGTGCTCATGGGATTGCCTCTGACGGGGGTTTATCCTTCGGCGGGAGATGTGCTCCACCTACGGGTCACCACCGCTGGTTCCCGCATGCCGGTTAACCGTGCACGTCGGATTCGCTCCGTCCACGCGCCATATCTACCGCCACCCGGGCCGCCCGCCCTGAGGCGCCGGGGCGGGCAAACCCTTCCATGAGTGCGCGCAGGTCGCGTCGACACCTCTCGTACTGTTCCCTGTCGGCCAGCAGTTTCAGCGCCCGTCCTGCCACCCAGTTCGGCTCGGGTTTCCACATGAGCTTCTCGGGGCAGATCACTCGGTCGGCGAGCTTGTTAACGATGCTGAGGTACGGCGTCTGCAAAATGCCCTGGAGCAGGAAGTACAGGACCCCACTGAGCCGGTAGAAGACGATCATCGGGGTTAGCTGGCTTGCGATCTCGAGGGTTATCGTGCCGGGCTTCGCCACACAGAGCACCGAGGCCCTCGCCAGTTCGACCGGACGCACCCCGGGCAATGCCACTTCGGGCCCGCCCCCCTGGAGGATTCCCCGCACCAGCGGGCGCACCTTCTCCGGGCACACCGTGGCGAAACGGACCTGCGGAAGCTCCTGCCGTATCCGGGCAGCGCTCTTCAGCATGACCGGCAGGTTGGTTTGCACCTCCTGGCGGCGGCTGCCGGGGAAAAGGCCCACCACCTGCTGCCCCAGCGACGCCCTCAGCTCGTTCACCTTGTCTTCAGAAGGCGGCGCCTGCTCGAGCTCATCGAAGAGGGGGTGCCCCACGTACTGCGCCTCCACGCCGTAGCTACGGTAGAGCGCCGGCTCAAAAGGATAGACCACCAGCGCCCTGGTCACCCATTTCCTGATCTTCTTGAGGCGGTAACGCCCGTGCGCCCACACCTGCGGGAGGATGTAATACAGGACCGGAATGCCGGCGGCCGTCGCGGCTCTGGCCAGGTAGAGGTTGAACCCTCCGAAGTCCACCAGGACGACGAGGTCCGGTCTGCGTTCGCGGAAGAGCCGGCGGCACAGTTCGAAGCGCCGCCGGAACTGCCCGATCCGCCACACATAATGCAGCGCCAGGGCACTGCCGCGTGCATCCTCCTCGGCGAGCGGCTCCAGGCCCGCCGCGAGCATCCTCCGCATTCCCAGCCCCACGAAGCTCACGTCGGAGTCCAGGGCGCGAATCGCCCGCATCAGGTTCGATGCGTGCAGGTCCCCCGAGTCGTCCCCCACGGAAAAGAACATGGTCGTGTGCACCGTGCGCGCCCCTCGAGACAGGACCAGGACTGACAGGGCGGACTATACCCCATCCTTGCCGCCGAGCACAAATCCGCCCTCCCCTCGCCCCGCACGGCCCCTCAGCCGAGGAGGGGGCCGGGGTCGAACGCATCGAAGTCGAGCTGAACCGTCGGGGTCTCCGCGGCCCATTCCACATCCATTTCGCTGAAGAGCCGCCGCTCGCGTGCAGCTTCTTCCATGATGGCGAGGAGCCCCTGCACCTCCGTGAGCACTTCCCCCTCTTCCCCCTCTCTCTGCGAGGTGTAACGCTGCACCTTCTCTGCTGGGACGGGCCGGATGGTTCCCGCAGAGCTGAAGCATCCGTTGTTGTGCAGGATCACGTTGCGAGTGGCCCCGAGCGGCGAGCACAACTGTTCTTCGCCGGCCGCCGCACGGGCGAGGTTGCGGATCAGCGCCAGGGTGCCTTCCCCGGCGCCACTGCCTTCCGAGCGGCCGTCCCGGCCCTCGAGTTCGTAACGCCCCGACGTCCAGAACGCCTTGCCCGTTTCCGCCGTGATGCTGATGTTCGCGGGGTGGTGCTCCGGCGCGCACAACGTGAGGTAAGTGAAGACCGTCGCTCCTCCTTCCAGTTCCGCCCGCGCACAGACTATGTCCTCGCCCTCGATGGGGTGGGCGTGATAGAGCTCCGCCCGCACCGTCAGGGGCCGTGAGGTCTCGTGCTCTCGCGGGCAGCACAGGAATAGCGCCTGATGGACGTAGTGGCACAGCGGGTTGTTGAGCGGGCCGTCGAGCACCCATTCGCCGTCCAGGCGCAGCTTGCCGGCCCAATTCGCCCGAGCGTAGTAACCGTCGAAGCGCCGCCAGAAGCCCCGCACGACGATCTCCTTCACCTCGCCGATGGCTCCGGCGCAGAGCCTGTCTTTCAGCTCTCGCGCCGCCGCGTCCGCAATGTTCTGGAAACCCACCTGGCAGAGCCTTCCGTGCCTCTCGGCCGCCTCCAGCATCCTGTCCACGTCCTGCACCAGCGCGGCCGGCGGCTTCTCCAGCATCACGTGCAGCCCGCGCTCGAAACAGGCCAGAGCCATCGGCACGTGGAGGTGGATTGGGGTGGGGATGCTGACGATGTCGAGGCCGTCCTCATCCCGCAGCATCTCCCGGTAGTCATCGTAGATGCGCACGCCGCGCGAGCCGAGCTCCTGGAGCTTCTCCCGGCAGCGCTCCGGGAACGCCTCCGCGACGGCCCGCAGGACAATGAGCCCTTCCCGTTCAAGCGACTCGGCAGCGTCCAGATGGACCGCTCCGTAGCCGTCTATGCCGATGATGGCGCAGCGTAGAGGTGCCATATCCTCTCCAACTCGACTCCGCACTCGCTCCCGCCCATCCTCGCGCAGTGCGACGGGCGCGGGGGGCCGCAACGGTTCGCACGGCGCAATGCTAATGGAACCTTTCGGCGGCTTCAAACCGGGAGTCCTTCCTTAGGGGCTATTGCGAAACCCCGTTCGTGACGTGGACGAGCGAGAAGCCTGTGGGCACGGCGGCCGGCGAAAAACGCCGGACGCGTGGCTGGACGCCACGTTGAGGACTTTTTGCGCCGACAACACAGCCATCGGGCTTCGCAGCCGGCCGCAGTAGCTCCGGGTTTTGCACTAGCCCCTTAGATCATGGGCCCAGTGCACCAGAGAGTGCCACTTGGGATCCCCCCGGATGGCACCGGGGCGTCCGACATCCACCCTGTGGTGCCCAAGTGTAAGTCTGCCGGCCATTGCTGTCAAACCTCCGTCTCCCTTCTTGAGGATGTCCCGCAACCCCTCCCGCCCTTACTCCATCTCTCCTTTCTGCGCCCGGGAAAGATGGAGGTTGACAGAGGTGCAAGAAGGCGATAGGTTTCCTGTGAGAAGCTGCCACCGCAAGGGCAGGTAAGAAAACGGCGTAGACGGCTCCGCGCAAGTAACGTGAGGGCCGAACCGGCGCCAAGTGGCCAGGGTCACGGGAGCAGCGAACCTATGGAGTACAGGCAACTGGGCTGTAGCGGAATCAGAGTCTCACAACTTTGTCTCGGCACGATGAACTTCGGCGGACCTACGGACGAGCAGACGGCGAAGCAGATCGTCAACGAAGCCCTGGACGGCGGCATCAACTTCATTGACACCGCGGACGTGTACGAGCACGGCGCGGCGGAGGAGATCGTGGGCAGGGCACTGATGGAGAACGCCAGGCGCGACGAGGTCGTGCTCGCCACCAAGGCAGTCGGGCGCATGGGAAGCGGGCCGAACGACTACGGCGCCAACCGGTATCATCTGAGCCGCGCGGTCGAGGCCAACCTCAGGCGCTTGCAGACAGACCGCATAGACCTGTTCTACCTGCACGTCGTTGACACCACAACCCCGATGGAGGAGATTTTTGACCAGCTCGACGTGCTGGTCAGGCAGGGCAAGATCCTCTACGTCGGGACCTCCAAGTGGCCGGTACCGCTGATCATGGAGGCCCTGATGATGCACGAGAAGTACGGTTGCCCGCGCGTGGTCGTCGAACAGCCGCCCTATCACCTCTGCGACCGCACTATCGAGATGGAGCTGGTCTGGACGTGCATGCGATACCGCATCGCCCTGGTGACGTGGGGCCCGCTCGCCTACGGCATCCTCAGCGGCATCTACCGCAAGGGCCGGCCGATCGGTGAAGGGCACCGATATTCGGACGCCGACCCTGACACCGACAGCCGCTTCACACACGCCGCCCTGGACCTGGTGGAGAAACTCATCCCGATCGCTGAGTCGAAGGGAATTGACTTGCCGGCCCTGGCGCACGCCTGGCTGCAACAGCGCCCCGGCATCACCTGCCCCATCGTCGGCCCGCGGACGATCGAGCACCTGCGCGCGGCGCTCAAGACCGTGGATATCACGTTCACGCAGGAAGAGCTGGACAGGATTGACGAGGCCATTCCGCCCGGCGCGTGGGTGAGCGACTTCTACTACGAGAAAGCTTACGGCCGGCTCATCCGGAGGATCAACGACCCAGAGGACCCAACAGCTTACTGATTGCCGGGAATCGCACGGGCAAAGCGGCGAGACTTGAGAAGGCCCGGAGAAACCGATGCCTGCGTGAGCGGGTGTCTGCCGGGCTGGAAAGCACACCGTCGGTCACGCGCATCACCCCGGCACGCTCGCGCGCGCGAACTTCTGCACTCGTCGTCCCTCCAGGACCTCGGCGACGTACAGATCGCCGTGTGAATCGGTCCATACCGCATGAGGGGCCACGAACCGGCCGGGCGTCTCCTCACTCCACTCAGTCCACCTTGCAAGCAGCCTGCCCTCCAGATCCAGGATGGTGAGCCGCTCGGCGAGCTCTGGAACGTACACGAGCCCCTCGTCGTCATCTATGAATATGTTGCACGGTCGCTTGAAGCCCGTCCTCTCAGCGAGGAACTCGCCGTCCGGAGAGAATATCTGGATGCGGTGGTTCTCCCTGTCAGCCACCCACACGCGGCAGTCCCGGCCCACCCAGATTCCGTGGGGCAGGTTGAACTCGCCCGGACCGGCCCCGGGCTTGCCCCACGAGCGCAAGAGCTCACCGTCCGGCGAGAACTTGTGCACCCAGGGGCCATTGTAGCCGTCCGAGACGTAGAGTTCGCCCGTGGGGGCGAGCGCTACATCGGTCGGGCGATGAAAGGGCTTCCCCTGCTCGCCCTCGCAGCCCTCAGTTCCCAACGTGTAGAGCAGATTGCCGTCCGGGGAGAACTTCCGCACCGTGTGATCGTCCACGTCCGCGACGTAGACACTGTCATCCGGCCCGATGCAGATGCCGTGGGGATTGGTCAAGATGTCCTCGCCCCAGCGATCCACGACGCCCCCGTCGAGACCGAACACGAACACCGAATGTCGTTGTCGGCTGAGCACATGGACACGGTCGAGGGAATCCACTCCGACTCCGGTAATGTGGCCGAGCTCCAGCCCCTCCGGCAGGCAGGGCCACCCGGCGATTACCTTGTAGCTGATCTTGGATTGGTGTTTCATCAGAGTTCGTGATGCCTTAGAGTTCCCCAGTTGTTGTCGTTAGTCCTTGCCGCGCAAGGACCGGACCCATGATATAAGTCACCCCGGCTTTGTGCAACAGGCGATTCTCCCAGGGCACATGCCCTTTCTGCTTCACGGGGGTCTCCTACGCACGAAAGCGCACTCCACGTGCGGCCATCACGTGCCGACGCCGGCAAGTGGCGCGTCATAGAGGCGGCGGGGCCTCACTTGCTCAGCTTCCACCGCACCGAGGCGATCCCGCGAGGGGGAACACGGACGCTCACCGTGCCACCCTGCGCACGAGCCGTCGGGTCGGTGACCGGCCGTTCCATCAGGTCCACCTCCTCCGCGTCCGTCGCTTCGCCGAGCAGGTCCGTGTTCAGCTTGATCACGGCCGTGGTCTCCCTTCCCGCCGTCTCGTAGACCCGCACGACGAGGGCCTCGCCGTCCTCGGCTTTCTTCAGGGCAGAGACGATCACGTTCTCCGGCTCGACCGAAAGGAACTGCGCCCGCGGCGGAAGGTCGCCCTGGTGGACGTCCGTGCCCACGACGCGCAGAGCGTGATTGAAGTCCCGGCCGTGCCGCGTGGCCTCCGCCACGGAGATCTCGCCGGCGAACGGCAGCAGGGCCAGGTGAATCTCGTGCGTGCCGATCTCGGGCAGCGGATCGGGATTGTAGCTGCTGCGGATCAGCGCGAGGCGCAGCACGCTGCCGTCGAGCGAATGGCCGTGCTTGCAGTCATTGAGCAACAGGCACCCGGCCCGTTTCCCGCCGGCCTCGCCGGTAACCTGCGCCCACTGCAACGCGGGCACTTCCTGTCCCTCGTTCAGGTCGCGGTCAATGGCCCCGAACGGGATCTCGTAGCGCGCCCGGGCCCCCTTCAGGGCCAGGGGGAGAACCAGGCCCAGCGTCGGCACGCCGGTGTCGGGGGTGCCGCGCTCGAACCACGTTCCCGTCAGGTGCAGGTAGAGTTTGGGATCTCCCGCCCGCAGTTCGTAGGTCAGGGTGAGTTCCGAGTCGTGGATACGCAGCTCGAGTTTGAGCGCCGCCCTGTAAGGCCCGTCGAGGGTCCGCCGGAGGTCCACGACCCGCGGGTGCTCGACCGGCCCGGTATAATCGCGGAACCAGCTCGACATGTTGTGCGGCCGCTCGACCGCGTACTCCAGCACCGACGCCGGATTCTGCGCCGCGATCAGCTCGGCCCCGCTGCGCTTGTCAAGCAGCGACCGTATGCCGCCCGTGTGGGGATCCACGTCCAGGCGGATCAGTCCGTTTTCCAGCCCTTCGGGGCTGTACGTTTCCAGCCAACCGGCGCTCCACGCGGCCGGCACGGCAGGGTAGAGCTCCCTGTGGCTGCGGCCCCTCTGCCGGGCGCCCTTCTCGGCCTCTGAAGATGCTTCCTCCACCACGGTGTGCAGCGCGTAGCCGAGTCCGGCCACGGAGGCCGGGAAGGCGAGCGTGACGCATTGATGGCCCCAGTAGTTGCCGCTTCCCACGCTCTGGGCGGGGATGGTCTTGCCATCCGGCAGCCGCACGGAGAAGGCCCGTTTGCCGAGCGGCCTCCCGGCGAGCGTGTCCGGCGCGGTGTCCCACACCGTGACCTCGACCACTTCGGTGCGGTCCCAGGCATTGGAGTTGAAGACTACGAAGGGGCGATTGCCCTCGCCCGAGGTCCGTTCGGCGCCGCTCAACGCGCCGTCCGCCGAGCCATATCCGGCACCCGCGCCGAGGCTGTTCGTCACGAAGGCCGGCGGAACGTCGTGCGTTGCCACCCCTCCTGCGCCCGAGGTGTCCACCCGCGCCGCGAGCCCACGCAGCGCCTGCGTCTCGGCCATGCTGGTGGTGGCCATGGTCTTCTGGTATAGCCCGTGGGCGTAGGTGCGAGTGTCGCGCACGCCGGAGCCGGGCAGGATATCGTGGAAATGACAGAAGAGGGTGTCCAGCCAGCCCTCG
Source organism: Candidatus Brocadiaceae bacterium (assembly GCA_030615435.1). Lineage (GTDB taxonomy): Bacteria > Planctomycetota > Brocadiia > SM23-32 > SM23-32 > JAUWZH01. Next base: position 17,065 of record JAUWZH010000005.1, read on the forward strand.
CGCAGGCCGTCGGCCGGATAGTCCCGAACCGCCAGGGACCAGGCGAGCGTCGAGGCGACCTCGGCGTCGGCGAGGCGGTTCTCCGCACGGCGATTGGCCTTCTTGATGAGGCTCTGGCTGGTGTAGCAGCCGGCGAATTCCGTGTTCAGCTCGCAATCGAGCGTCGGAACCCTCTCGCCCTGTTGTTCCAACGCCTCGTAGGAAGCGCGGGCGGTGGAGAACCTGATGTTGGGAAAGATCGGCCAGTTGTCCATGTCAATGGCGCACAGGATGTCGCGGCGAGTGGGACCGCCGCCGTGGTCCCCTACCCCATAGACGAACATGAGCGCGCGGCAGCCGGTCTCCTTCGTGAAGTCCACCAGGAGCTGCCCGAGGTGTGGGCGGATCTGGCCGCTGTAGCCCAGCGCCGCGTCGTTGCGGACCAGCACGCGCGAGCCGTCGGGCCCCTGCCACCAGAACGCGCGGGGCTTGCGAGGCTCGTGCTGGCCCGGGCGGTGCAGATAGAGGTACTTCACCCCGCCGCGCACCAGGTAGGTCGGAACCGTGACAGGGTGGCCGAAGGTGTCCGGGGCCCAGTCAATGTTCACGTCCTCGGCACTCAGGCCGAAGAGCTCCTGCAGGTAGCGGCGGGTGTAGAGCAGGTGCCGGCACAGGCCCTCACCTCCGACCATGTTCTTGTCCCCCTCTACCCAGTGGCTCGCTGTCACCTCCCAGCGGCCCTCCTCGACGCGCTCCGCAATACGTTCCAGGAGCGCCGGGTTGAACTGCTCCACGATGGAATAGACGCTCGCCTGGCTCTGGGAGAAGCAGAAGTCCGGGTACTCCTCCATCAGGCGCAGCACCGTGTCGAACGTGTCGTTCGTCACCGCTGCGGTCTCTGACAAGGGCCACGCCCAGTTCATGTCAATGTGGGCGTGGCCGACGCAGTGGACGGTGTATGACTTCGCCGCCTCGCCGAGGGGAGAGAGCACGCTCTCAGCCTCGGTCACTGCCTCGTCCAGGAGGTCCAGGCGCCCGCTCTGGACCGCCTTCTGCACCACTTCGCCGGCCCCGGCCACCAGGGGGCGCCAGGCCTCGGCCTTCTCAGGCTGGAGTTCGCACAGGCTTTCGGCAAAGGCTATCTCGGCCGCCAGGCGCTCTGCCTGATACCGCGCGCGCGCGGACGCGGCCACCACCGCCTCATGCAACCACGACTGGTTCAAGCGCATCTGCTCCCTCTCCTATTGGTGCTGAAGTCCTGTGGAGGGCAACGCCGATTCACAGGGACAGATTATACCCTGCCCGATGCCGGCGGCAAGGCTCAGGCAGCGAGGCGCACCTGCACCTCAGGGGTGTGCCTGTTCGATGACCTCTCCAATTGCGCCGAGCAGCAACGCTCGTCCGATGAGAAAGAAGCCGATCGAGAGGGCTGCCGCGGCAGGCACGGTGATGAGCCAGGAACCGAAGATGTTGCGGGTGACGCGTCGGTTGACCGCGCCCAGCCCGCGCGCCAGCCCTATGCCGAGGATCGCGCCGACGAGCGTGTGCGTGGTGGAGACCGGCAGGCCGAGCCGGCTGCAACCCAGTACGGTGATCGTGGCCGCCAGGTCGGCCGCCACGCCACGGGAGGGAGTTATCTGGGTTATCTTCTCACCTACGATGCGCATTACCCGATACCCACAGGTTGCCAGGCCCAGCGTGATCCCGATGCCGCCCAGGGCCAGCACCCATATCGGCACGGGCACCGCCTCTGTGCTGACCGCTCCGTTGCGCACGATATCCGCCACGGCGGCCAACGGGCCGACGGCGTTCGCCACGTCGTTGGAGCCGTGTGCGAATGCCACGCAGCAGGAGGTGATGACCACCAGAGGGGCGAAAAGGCGTTCGATCCGTTCGAGCTGCCGGGGAAGCGGCAGATCACCGTCTGCACGGAAGTAGTGGCCGATGAGCAGCCGCGCCGCCAGGAAGGACACCAGCCCGACGCCGAGTGAGATCAGGATCGTCGGGCCGCCGGTCAGCCACCAGACCGCGCCGGTGATGTGTTTGAGGCCCTTGTAGAGGATAAAGAGGGCGACCACCACGGCGAGGAAAAAGACGATGTACGGCGTGAAGGTGCGCGCCGCCCGTACGGCTTTCCTCTTGCCGAGAATGAGCCGATTGATGAGCTTGAAGAACGCGAAGGCCAGCGTTCCGCCGACCACGGGCGAGATGAACCAGCTCACGACGATCCCGCCCATCTTCCCCCAGTCCACCGTGGCCCAGCCGGCGGCCACCACGCCGAATCCAGCCACGGCGCCGACGATGGAATGGGTCGTGGAGACCGGCATGCCCATCCACGTGGCGAGGTTCAGCCACACCGCCGCCCCGAGGAGCGCGCAGATCATCCCCAGGGCCAGCACCTCGGGCCTGCCCTCCAGCGCTTCAGGGCTGACGATGCCTCCCCGCACGGTCTCCGTCACGTGAGAGCCAACCAGCACAGCCCCCGCGAACTCGCAGATTCCGGCCGCCACGATGGCCCACTTTATGCTTATGGAGCGCGAGCCCACCGCATCGGCCATGGAGTTCGCCACGTCATTGGCGCCGATGTTCCAGGCCATGTACAGGCCGAGCAGCGCCGTCAGAGCGATGATCCACACCATTTGGGACGTCCGGAAGGACTGCGGGCTGTGGATTGCGGCTGGTCAGCCCTTGACGATCATGCACCGCAGCAAGTCGCCCGTGTTCTCAGCGGCGTTGGCGATGGCGCTGAGGGAGCTGAGCATTTTCTCGTAGAAAAGAATGGTGACCGGATCGAGCTCCTGTTCCAGATCGTAGATGTGTCGGCTGAGCCTGCGCTCCATCCTGTCAGCCTTCCACTCCCCTTCTCCGAGCCCGGCTATTCGTTCCAGTACCGAGTTTGACTCGGCGCCGCTGAAGGAGGCTTCCGCGAGGTCCTCCAGTTCTTCGGCCGCTGCCATGAGGGTGTTCCCGACCTCCACGATCTGGTCCACGAAAGCAGTGAGCTCCTCCGCGATCTCCGGATGGATCTTGGTATTGCGGATGGTCAGGAGCACCGCGAAGTCCTCCACGCTGTCCGCAATGCTGTCCTGGGAATGGAGGAAGGTGTGCAGATCCATCCTGTCCACCGGCAGCAAATAACGACGCGGCAGGTGCTCCCTAATCTCGTGCTTTATCCTGTCCGCCTCGTATTCGTGCTTGGAGACCCTGTCTTGCAGCCGATGCAGCTCCTCGTAGTCTCCTCTGATGGCCGCGTCGTTCAGGGGCCGAACCAGGCGCACGCACTCGTGCACCTTCTTGGTGTGCTCCACCAAAGGTCCGAAAGGCGATCTTCCGAAAAGTTCTTTGATCAGGCTCATCTGCACATCCCTGCGGCTCGAGCGCGACGCCGCCACGAGAAGGGTGCTGTTCAGGCGAGGGCCGAGAGTCGGCTCAGCCCCGCTTGCCCCTCCCGACTGCCTCCGTGATGACCATCGCACCCTTCTGATCGGTTCGGACGAATTGCTCGGACACACTGACCGCGTTTCCCCCCGCCTTCTGCACCTCCTCCATGACGTGGCGGGCGGCAGCAACCACATTTTCCGTGGTCTCCCCGTTGAAGGGATAGGCGGCGAGGCCGATGCTCAGACGCACGAAGTCCACCGTGCCGCCCCCCGGACATTGGTGCTTGTACTGCTCCACGGCCCTGCGCAGCCTCTCGCTCACACGCCGCGCGATCCTGCGATCGATCCCCGGCAGAATGGCAAGATACTCCACGCTGCCCAGGCGCCCGAGCGTATCGTAGACCCTCAGGGTTGACCTCATCGTGGCGGCCAGCTCCTCCAGGACCTCGTCCCCAGTGTCCCACCCGAAGCGGTCGTTTACCGCGCTGAGTTTGTCAACACCGATGTAGAGCACACCTATGGACCCGCCGCTGCGGTCCACTCTGCCCTGTTCATCCTCCAGCCGGGCCTTCAGGTACATGTACTCGAAGGACCTGCTACCCCGATCTATCGTGGCCATCCGCTCCAGACGCCGCAGCGCCGAGCGATCCAGCTCCCGAATGGTCCGGTTCGCCAGACAACCCGAGTGTCGCAGCGCATACCATGCAACCGCGATAAACCAGACCGTTCCTGCGGCAAGGAAAGCCTCGAAGGAGGGCGCCCAATGCCGCGACTGCGCGGCGGCCAGCAGCGATAACAGCGCACACAGCGCAGCAAAGGACAAGGCCCACAGGCCCGCCCGGCGATAGCGCTCCATCGCACGACCGAGTTCCGGCGCCGTCAGGAATGGACTGAAAGGCACTTGTTGTTCCCTTGAAGCCTGATCAGCCGAGTTACAATGCCGAACCATAACCACCGCTCCACCACACCTGATTGTTGCATTATACACGCCCGAATGGGCAGAATCCACCTTGTTCCCGGGCCGACGCCACTCACGAAGGACGCATCTTGCCTGAGTGTGGCTTTGCATTCAGCGCGGCCGTTCGTCGGTTTGACTTGACACCGGTGGCTGCGGGGAATAGTCTTATTCTGTGGGCGCAGGGCCGCCGAGGTGCCGTGCTGGGCTTCACTACGAGGAAAAGAGCCGATGTTCTTTTCGGGCATTGGAGACGAGGCCGGCGTTTCACTCGATGACCAGATCAGGGCCCATAGGGAACTTGGCTGGAAGCACATCGAAGTTCGCAATGTGGACGGGGTGAACCTGACCGATCTGAGTGACGAGGCGTTCGAGGAAGCGGCCGACAGATTGAGTTCGGCCGGAATTGCCGTATCCTGTTTCGCTTCACAACTCTGCAACTGGTCGCGGCCCATCACCAGGCACGCCGACATTGACCGCCAGGAGCTGGCCCGGGCCCTTCCCCGCATGCGGGAGCTCGGATGCAGGTTCATCCGCGTCATGAGCTACCCGAACGCCGGCTGGCCCGAGGAGAAGTGGCGTGGCGAGGCCCTCGCCCGGCTCAAGGGACTTGTCTGGATGGCTGAAGAGGCCGACGTCGTCCTGGTGCATGAGAACTGCGACGGTTGGGGCGCACAGGGCCACGAGCAGACCCTGGAACTGCTGGAGCAAGTGGGCTCGGAAAACCTGAAGCTGCTCTGGGACACGGGAAACCCGGTCGCCTACGGGCAGGACCCCTGGGATTACTACGAGGCCGTGCGGCAGCACGTGGTGTATGTCCATATCATGGACGCCGTGATGGAGAACGGCGAGGTGCGCTACACCTTTCCCGGGGAAGGAGACGGACGGGTTCGGGACGTGGTACGTGATTTGCTTAAGCATGGCTACGAGGGCGGTTTCTCTATCGAGCCCCACATGAAGGCGATCGTGCACGAGGACAGGGAAGCCGCCGGAGGAGCCTATGAGGTCTACGTGGAGTACGGCCAACGATTCATGAGGTTGGTCGAGCAGGTGAGATAGGGACGCACTTCCAGTTGGTCGCCGCATGGCTTCAGCGAGGGGGGATCAGGAGAAATGTTATTCACGGATCCTACAGGTTCCATCAACAAGATGTTCTTGTCAGGAACTCGAGGGGTGCCTTACCAGGTCTTCATGACGTGCTTCACGAAGCTGCTGAAGGACCCTGCCACGACGTTGGAGCCCCTTGCGCCTTCCGATGAGCTGAGAGAGTATTTCCGCGCGGTGTGTCAGGCCGTTGACCTGGGCATTGTTGATTCCCAGGACCGCGGGAAAGACCGCAAGAGGGAATTCTACGAGCGCATCTATCCGGTGTGGAAAGGGAGCTTGCCGGAGGGCGAATTCCGAGCCTACCAGGAGATACTCGAGGGCAAGGTGCGCGAGCGCATGGAGCAGGAAAGGCGCGAGCGAGAGAGGCGCGAAGCCGAGCAGGCGGCCAGGCAAGCTGAGGAAGCGCTGGGCAAAGTGAGCGAAGAGGACGTGCATGCCAGGTTCGCGCGCTTGACCCGGGCGGCGCTTCTGGAGGCAGATGAGGCGGAGGCTGCCGGCGAACAGGCCGCAGCAGCAGCAGCAGTAGGCCCTGCGCCGGAACTGCCCAGCATGGAAGCATTGGCGGATGCCATCTCTGAGGGCGGAATACCCATATTGTACGCGCCGCCCAAAGAGAAAAAACCTTGCGCCCGTTATCGGTTCAAGGACGAGAAGATCACCGTGCAGCTCGTAAAGACGAGACACTCCTACTGCCTGGCGCTGATCTACCCACGGGGTTTCGCCAAGCGGGTCGGAGCGGGCGTGGTCGTCGGAAGGCAGATGAAGAAATGGGGCTACCACGAGAGGAAGCTCTTCTCCTACGATAAGGAGGAGTATTTCTTCCTGCTCAGGGTCAAGGTGGGCCCCGACTCCACCAGCATCGTCCAACAGCGACGTCCGCAGTTCACCGTTCAGGCCCTTTCTCAGGCGCTGCGTGCGCTTCACGCCGAGCTTGTCAGAATCATCACCGGCCTGGAAAGAGTCTATACGGAGCGTTCCGCAGATTCGGAGGGCGATGAGGCCCCCGGATGAGCCGACAGGATGACACGGCTCCGTCCCCTGGAAGCAGGGTGATCGGCTCTGTCCTGCACCCGGCAGAGGCCGCCGCTCCTATCCTGCTTATCCTGGCGCTGCTTCTCCATCCCACCCAGATCACGGTTCGGCAATGGGCCCTGGCGGTCGCGAACGCCCTGGGATCAAGCCGGGCAATTGCCGAGCGAGTGCCCTCGCTCCACGTTACGATCAGCGACGCACTGGTCCTGCTGAGCTTTCTCGTGTGGCTCTTCCTGAGGTGGCGAGGGGGCCTCTTGCCCCGGTGCCTGCGGCGCTATCCCGTTGCGCTGGCGGCGCTCATTGCATGTGCGCTGGTGTCCCTGGTGCCTTTCTTGAAACCCTCCTCCGTCGGGGCCGGGGGGGCGTCGGTGTATTATGCCAGAGGCGGCAAAGAGCTCGTCCAGTTGTTCCTGCTTTTCGCCTTCGCCTACCTCGTGCTCGTTGACTATCTCGGCTCCGAGCGCTGGCGCAAGTGGCTTATTCTGGCCTTCTTTACGGCGGCGAGCGTTGCCCTGCTGGCGGGCCTGAGCGAGTATCTGCAGCTCAGGGCGCCCTCGCCGGAGGCCCGACGTGCCGGCGCCATCATCACTCCCGTGCGCGTGGACGCGACGTTCGGTTTCCAGGGCGAGCCGGCGGGCGCGGGCGAAAGAATCGGCACTTCCAGCAACCGCTGCGTGCTGGGGGCGTGGCTCACGCTTGTTCTTCCGCTGCTCTGGGCGGCGTTCCTGTACGGTCCACGCCTGCTCTGGAGGGTGGCGGCCCTGGTCCTGGTGCTCGTCGGAGGGCTTCTGCTGCTGCACGGGGGGCTCTGGGCGGCGGCGCTCGTGGCGCTGCTCGCCCTGTCCTTCGTTCGGAGCCGGCTCAGCTTCCTCGCCACCGCCGCCGGAATGCTGGTCTTCTACGCCCTGGTCTTTTCCTTCGGGCCTCAGCAGCACGGGCAGATACTCCTCGATTCGGTGATGCTGCGCAGAAGCGCCGATCGCTTTCGCACGCTGCCGCTCTACGAGAGCGGCGAACAGCTCGGCGGTCCCGCAGAGGCAGTCGGGCTGGAGAGGCGCCCCTACAGTCCCTGGGAGCAGAAATATGTCGAGTGGCAGCCCGCCCTGCTGGCCCTGGCCCGCAATCCGCTCTTCGGCGTCGGGCTGGGGAACTACCAGCGGAGTATCAACGCCTTCTATTCGGATCGGCGGTGGAACCTCTACGACATGCCGAAATCCTCCGAGAACCTCATGGAACCCGGCGGCAATGCATTTTACGCGGTCTGGCTCGCGGAGACCGGCTTTGTGGGACTCCTGGCGTTCGTCTGGCTTGTCTTGACCTTCATGCGCCTCGGGGCGGCGGGGAGCAGGATGGAGCCCGACGCCGCGATCCGGGGACTGAAGCGTGGGGCGTGCGCCGCACTGGGAGCGGCGACCCTTGGCTGCCTGTTCACCAATTACTGGGTCAGGGGCGTGGGAATCGCATTTGTTTTCGTCCTGGCGCTCGCTTCGGCCCCCTCGCCCGGGCGGCAAGGAGAACGCGAAGGTGCCGAGGCCGCCGCGAGGCCTGAAAATTTGCCGCCGG
>JAUWZH010000010.1 GCA_030615435.1 Candidatus Brocadiaceae bacterium
CCTGGGCCCGTGGAGGCAAATCGGTTGCAAGGCCTTCCTGAGGGGCTTAGAATAGGCGTTTCCGGACTTCCACTATCCGCAAGAACAGGCACGGAGATCAGGAGATGCTGCAAGAGGTGCTGTTGCCCCAGCTCGGGCAGACCATGGAAGAGGGCACGATAGAGAAGTGGCACAAGGTCGAAGGGGACAGCGTGCGCAGGGGCGAAGTCCTCTACGAACTGACCACCGACAAGGCGACCCTTGAGGTGGAGTCGTTCTCGGAGGGGGTGCTCAAGAAGATCCTCGTCGCCGAGGGCGAAACGGTGCCGGTGAACGAGCTGATTGCCATAATCGGCGCTGAGGAAGATGAGCTGCCGGAGGACCTGGAGGGCTATCGGGCGCAGGTGACGGCCGCCGCGGGGGGCGAAAAACAGGCGGCGCAGGAGCCCGTCGGGACAGCGCCGGCACCGGTTGACGCGGCCGCCCCAGCCGAGGCTGCCAGGGCGGCCCCTGCGGGCGGGCGGGTGTTTGCCTCTCCCCGCGCGAAGAAGCTGGCGAAGGAGCAGAAGGTGCCCATAGCGGCGCTCAGGGGCTCCGGCCCGAACGGCCGGATCGTCGAGCGGGACATCGTGCATCACCTGGAGGAGCTGTCCCGGATAAAGTACACGCCCGCAGCGCGGGAGGCTGCTTTCAGGGACGGCGTGAGCCTGCTGGAGGTGGCGGCGCGCGAACCAGGCGCGCGCATCACCAGGGCCGACGTGGAGCGCGCGGGGGAGCGTGCGCGAGCTGCCGCCGTGAGGCCCGGCGAGCGGGTGGAGCTGAGCGTCATGCGCCAGACCATCGCCAAGCGCATGGCCCAGGCCAAACAGACGGTGCCCCACTTCTACATCGTGGGGGAGGTGTTGATGCGGAAGGCTCTGGAGCGGCGCGCAGAGCTGAACAGCTCCGGCGAGGTTCACATCACCATCACGGACCTCCTGGTGCGAGCCGCCGCGCTCGCCCTCAGGGAACACCCCCGGTTGAACGCGCGGTTTGAGGGAAACTCGATAGTCATCAACTCTGAGATCAACGTCGGCGTGGCGGTGGCGGTGGAAGAGGGGCTGTTCGTGCCCGTCATCAAGAACGCCGACGCCAAGGACCTGGCGCAGATCTCGGCGGAGCTCAAGTCCCTGGTGCAGACCGCGCGCGAGGGCAAGCTCAGGCCCGATCAATACGAGGGCGGCTCAATCACGATCAGCAACCTCGGCACCTCGGGGTGGACTACTTCATCCCGATAATCAATCCCCCTGAGAGCTGCATTCTCGGCATAGGCAGGGTGGCGGAGCAGGTAGTGGTGGAGAACGCCGCGATGCGAATCGAGCCCGTGATGAAGGTGAGCCTGAGCGCGGACCACCGGATCACCGACGGGGCGGTAGCAGGGCAGTTCTACGCCACATTTCGTGGCATTCTGGAAGACCCCGCACAGCTTTAGTGTCCTGAGGGCAGCGGCCTGCCGGCGCTCAGAGGACGACTTTCGTCAGCGAGTATTCGATGATCCCTTCGGCGCCGGCGCGCTTGAGCTCGGGAATGAGGTCGCGGGCCACCTTCTCGTCGAGGACGGTTTCCACGGCGTAGCCCGACCCCTCGGCAAGGGGACTCACCGTCGGCCTGCGCAGGGCGGGCGACCGGGAGGTCTCAGTGCGGAACATATTCGACCAGTACCAAAGCCCCGAGAATCGCGTGACCCATGCGCTTGTGTCTTGCCTGTCGGAGGACAGGAAGCTCCTTCGGCGCTTCATACAGTGGGTGCTCAAGAGTCGGCCGCCAACTGGAAGCCGCCTTCAGATCGTGGAGCAGCAACTGCCCGGAGAGTCTCCCGTCTCCGAAGGTGAGGCGGAGAGGCGAGGCCTTCCCGACGCCTGGATTCACGACGGGGGAAGCTGGGCCCTCATGGTCGAAAGCAAGGTCGGCTCGAGTGTGCGACTGCCCCAACTCCGTAGGCACCTGGCAACTGCGCAACGGCGAGGGTTCGAAGACATCAACCTGCTGGTGCTCGCCGTCAAGCCACCGGCCAAGTTGCCCGAGCGTTGCCGGTACGTGCCCTGGTGCGAGGCCTACGCGTGGTTCCGCCGTCAATCCCGCGGTTCAGATTGGGCGGGGCGCATGGCCGATTACATGGAGGTCGCAGAGGCCAGAATGGTGGCGGACGAATACCTGAGAGAGGGGAAATTGACCATGTTCCCTGGCGTTCCATTCGATGAAGAGAATCCATACAACTATCTCGAAGCCAAGCGCGTCCTGCGCCTTGCGATGGAAGAGCTGCGCCAGCGCAAGGATTTCGTGGCGAAGCTGGGTGTAGACCCGAGGATCCCTGGGAGGTCGCCCATTGTGGGCCGGCAACTGTCCCGCGTATGGGACTACCTCTGTTTCAAGAAAACGGGCAGCGATGTGCCTGTCACGAAGGCCCCCCATCTGACTCTGACCATCCGCGCTGACAACGTCTTCGCCATGCTCACGCTGCCGAACAGAATGAAGTCCCTGTATCGGCAGAATCTTCTGAGCCTCGGTAGTGACGGGATGTATCGGCTCTTTGAGGAGGTTGCGAGGCAGCTCAAGCAGGGCTTGAAAGGTGTAGCCGGTTCGGTTCCCTGGATGGAGGTCCTGCAACGCCGATACCCCACGCACCGAGCCATTCCGGTCGTGGATGCCCGGCTCCAGTTCGACTTGCGAACGGCTTTTGGCCAAGGAAACGAACAGGGCAAAAGCGTCCCGAAATGCCAGCCTCAGTGGCTGGATGCTGCAATCTCGACATTCACTAACAGGCGGTCCAACCTGCAACTTGGTGTGGGCGCACTTTTCCCCTACAAGCATTGCCGGGTTCTGAACACTCCGAAAGCACTCGATGCGTTCGTCGCATCCTGGATCGCCTGCAAACCGCTCCTGGATGTGGTCTTGGGAGCGTAGAGCATCAAGTGATCGACGGGAAGGGTCGAAGGCAGCGGAAGGGGCTCAAGATCCACGCCTTGTCAATCTGCCACCCCCGATGACCGCTGGCTGTTTCTTCTACGGTATCCTTACTCCCGCGCAGCCTGCCTTGGAGCTGGGAGGCTCGGGCCAATCATTCCACTTGTGCACCTTGTAATCCTTCTTCCGCACATCTACAAGCCAGATTTCAAGTTCAGGGAACGCCTCACCAATTCGCTTCCATGCCTCACCGTAATGCCTGGCGCGCATGCTCAGCCCCCGGCCGAAACGTGCTGGCAAAGCCATCACACACCTCTGTGCACCGTCTTTCAACCTTGACACCGCCCGAAAGAAGATTTCAAAGAACTGCTTCGATCTAAGAGGAGGCACATCCTGGAACCCGATGCACTCTATTGCTACTGTGACACCGTCCTTCTCGGCAATGATGTCCGCCCCCGTTTCACCTTTCTTTCGCGGCGGGTTCTTCACCTTATATCCCTGCTCAGGCAATACCTCACGCAGCACCGAGTCCACTTGCCCTCCTGTGATCGACAACGCCATCTGCTTTCTCGCTGCAAACGGGGAAGAACGCAGTTCAGCCCTTCAATGATGCCGGGCACCTTCTAAAGAGCAAGCAAATCCGTCCTTCTGCGCATCACCGAGTCGGTGCTGTGTTCCGAGGACCGTTGCCCCACGTTCTCAGGCTTTTCTCGAGGGTTTCAGGGACCATTGGTCGGCGATGCGTCTATGCTCGGCAAGTCTCGAACGGCGACGCTGAGCTCGTATGCCTTCAGGGAGACATGTGGTATGTCCGCCACGGCGTAGCGGACACGGTCAGAGATGTTTCTGGCAACGATGAACCCGCGCACCCTCTTGCCCTCTGCCAAATGCCGCTTCACCCATCCCATATAGCGCAGAAGTTGCCCAACGACCGCGTCGGGGCTGCGGCTTACCTTCAGCTCAACAACGACCAGGCCGCCATCGGCATCTTCCGCCAGCAAATCTATGCGTCCCACGGGCGTGTTGTACTCAACGCCGGTATTGCCGTATTCATCAACATACAGCTGCAGCCCTTCCTCCATGGTGTCGGGTCGTGCAGCGAGATAGTCGCGCAGCTGGTCTTCCGCAGTAAAAGCATAGCCGCGGGGTGCTTCCTCTTCTTCTGTTAGTCCTGTTTCTTGTTCTACTTCCTGTTCGTGACCAACCTCAGCCACGGTGAACGAACCATCCTCGCGCTGGATGATTGTCCACTGGCCGTGTCTTGCCTGATCGTAGACCTGGAGCTGGCCTCGTTCCGGGCGGAACAGGAAATCGTAACGTCCGTTGGCAGTACGAGGCTTCTGGTTCTGCGGATAGTGAATACGTGAAGAGTGGTTGACCGTGCACATAATGATGTGGCAACTGATCGTATTCCGCTTTGTGCCTGGATATTGCCGGATGATCCAGTTTCGGACTGCCACGTTGGTGGTATCACTGCCGAGAGCCTCCATCGCCTCGCGTATCATCTGCCAGACAGGAGGACGAGATTGTTCGGACATGCCATCATTCCTCCATTAGTGTCCTTTCCAATTAATCTCTTTACTCATAGCGCACAAGTTGGGCAAAGCCACTATCCTGTTCGTTGGGCACTACAAGGCCGATATGAGGCCATTTGGCTACCGGGCGTCCGCAGACCGCGTCTTATTCAATCTCGGCAAATGTGAAGACCCCGTTAGGGACACCACATTAGCGCCTCAGGGCAGCAGCGCGGCGGCGCTCAGAGGACGACTTTCGTCAGCGGGTATTCGATAATCCCTTCGGCGCCGGCGCGCTTGAGCTCGGGAATGAGGTCGCGGGCCACCTTCTCGTCGAGGATGGTCTCCACGGCGTAGCCCGACTCCTCGGCGAGGGGACTCACCGTCGGCCTGCGCAGGGCGGGCAGCAGGGCGAGGATCTCTTGAAGCCGCTCCGGGGGCGCGTTCATCTTCAGCCCGATCCTGCTCTGGGCGCGGATCACCCCTTCGAAGAGCATCGCGAGGTTCTCGATCCTGGTGCGTTTCGAGGGGTCCTCCCACGATTCACGGCAGGCGATGAGGCAGGTGGTGCTCTCCATGACGGTGTCCACGATGCGCAGGCGGTTTTCCTGGAGGCTCGCCCCGGTTTCCGTCAGTTCCACGATGGCGTCCACCAGCTCCGGCACCTTGGTTTCGGTCGCGCCGTGGCTGAACTCTATCTCAGCCTTTATCCCATGCTTCGCGAGGAACTTACGTGTAACGTTGACCAGCTCGGTGCTTATGCGCTTGCCGTTCAGGTCCTCGACTTTCTGGATGGAAGAACCCTCGGCCACCGCGATGACCCAGCGCACCGACGCGAGCTGCTGCTTTGCATAGGCGAGCGAGGCGACAGTGTGGACGTCGCTCTCGTTTTCGGCCACCCAGTCCGCTCCCGTGAGGCCGGCGTCAACGATGCCCCTTTCCACGAAGCGGGGCATATCCTGGGGGCGGATCAGACGCAGGCTGAGTCCTTCGTCGTCCACAGCCGGGTAATAGGAACGCGGACTCACCTCCACCCGGTAGCCGGCCCTCCGCATCATTTCGAGCGTGGAGGCCTGCAAGCTTCCCTTCGGAATGCCGAGGTTTAGTTTCGTCATTTTCTCACTTCTTCGAGCTATCGAATGCGCCGGCACAACCCGGAGCGCCCTGCCCGGCGGGCGGGCAGCCGCCGCTCTTGCTCCCTACGAGCCTCCTTCGGGGCATAAGGCATTGACGGGACAGTCTTTATGGCGCGGATTGTCCTGCCGGCAGAGGGTGCGGGCGTGGTCTACGAAGTAAAGAGCGACCCCCGGATAGAGCCCCGGCTCCCACAACCGCATCAGGGCCTTCTGGTTCTGGAGCGTGGCGCGGTCGTTCCTGATCAGGCCGAGGCGATAGCACATCCTGGCGGCCTCATCGCTGAGCGGCAGCAAGGCGCCCTGCAGGCTGAACAAGAGCACCTCGTCGGCGAGGTCCCTCGAGACCTCCTGGAGGCTTTGCAGGAAGGTGCGGGCCTGGGTTGGGGTAAGGTCGCTCAGGATGGCAAGCGAGACGGCGTTTCGGGTCTGGAAGAGGCTCCAGAGCACCTTCTCGATTCGCTCGGCGCTGGTGACGGCCCAGGGGGCTGTAGACATTGCGCCGGCGACTTCGGGCACCGGACTCACTCGCACCTCATTCCAGTCCACAAACGTCCGCTTCAGTTCCCTCAGGGCGCGTGTGCCCCGGCGCACGCTGGTGTAGCGCCACAGTATGCTCTGGACCATCTGATCGAGGGGGGGACGAACCTTGCGCCGTTTGAGCTCTCCGTATCTTGACCTGGCCACAGACGCTATTGTCCTGGCTATTTTCTGACGCTTCTTCGCCCCTAGCACTTTTGCCAAACCTGTGTATTATGGCAACGGATTACCGGCGCGCGCCCGCCGCAGCCACCGCAACCCTCAAGCCCACGGTCCTCTGCTCTCACCTTATCTATCAACTGATTCATGCGCAGTGCTTCCAGCAGCGCCTTGTCCTCGATGAATTGCAGCACCGGGGTGTGCCGCAGCTTGATCCTATCGGCGACAAGGGCCTGAATGTGCCCGCGGGCGTGCGTCAGCGCATCGAGCGTCCTGCGCAATTCTTCCCCCGGGCCCCGCACGGTCGCGTAGACCTTGGCCGAGCGGTAGTCGCTGGCGACCTCCACCCGCGTGACGGTCACGAATCCCATCCTGGGATCACTGAGCTCATGCAGGATGATGCTGCTGATCTCGCGGCGCAGCAGCTCCGAGATCTCCTTTTGTTTCCGCGTCGCCACGGCTGCCAAGTCCCCCGGCTTACTGGTGGAACACCTCTATGGTGTAGCTGGTGAGCTGAGCGCCCCGGAACTGACTCACCACCTTGACGACCTGCTCCAGCGAGCCGCGCACGTAGCGGGCGTCTGCGGAAACCTGCGCGACCGCCACGTTCGCAACCTGCCAGAGGTCCTGCTGATCAACCTCCGCCACGCTGACGTTGTGCCTGTGCCGCAACCGATCCTTGAGGCTGCTGACAATGCGCCTCTTGTCCTTCAAAGACCGGCACTCCGGCAAGGCGAGCTTGATATCGAGAACTCCGACCACCACGGCGAACGCTGCAACCTCGCAACAAAGCCCTGCGCAAACACGTCGCCGTCAGGACAGGGTGCGCTTGACCTCCCTGACGGTGTAACATTCGATCAAGTCGCCGACCCTAACGTCGTCGTAGCGTTCGAACCTGATGCCGCACTCGTAACCGCCCTCCACCTCCCGCACGTCGTCCTTTTCCCGCCGCAGCGACGCGATGGTGCCTTCGTGCACCACGGTCCCATCATGCAAGAGCCGAACGCGACCGCCCCGGCGAATCTGGCCCTCGCGCACGTAACAGCCGGCCACGCTCCCAACGCGACTGATCCTGAACACCTGCCGCACCTCCGCCACCCCGAGCCTTTCTTCCCTCAACTCCGGCTTCAGGAGACCCTCGAGGCTGTCTCGAACGGTCTGCACGGCCTCGTAGATCACCCGGTAGTAACGGATATCCACGGCTGAGTCTCTTGCGAGCGAGCGCGCCCTGTCCTGTATGCCGACTCGGAAGGCCAGAATCACCGCATCGGAGGCATCGGCGAGCAGGACGTCACTCGTGTTGACGCTCCCGACGGCCTGGTGGAGGAATCTGACGCTCACTTCGTCGGTTCCGAGCCGCTGGAGGCTGTTGACCAGGGGCTCCAGGGAGCCCTTCGCGTCTGCCTTCAGCACCACGCGGAGCCGCTGCTCCCGCCCGGCGGCAAGGCTCTCATAGAGGTTCTCCAGGGTCACGTGGGCGCGGGGCTGCCGGCGTTCCTCCTCCAGTCGGGCATGGTGCTGCTCGGCGATGTTACGGGCCACCTCCAGCTCTTCGACCACCACGAACCTGTCGCCGGCCCCGGGCACCTTGTCCAGGCCGCTCACGGCTACCGGGGTGGACGGGCCTGCCTGCTGGACCTCCTTCCCGTCCTCGTCGAGCAGGGAACGCACCCTGCCGTGGGCCGGCCCACAGAGCATGATGTTGCCCTTTCTGATGGTGCCGTTGCGCACGATCACGTTGGCCACCACGCCGAGCCCTCCCCCCATCCGCGCCTCCAGCACGGCCCCGTCGGCGCGGCGCTCGAAGTTCGCCTTCGGCTCCAGGAGTTCCGCCTCCAGGAGGGTGCGCTCGATCAATTCGTCTATTCCTTCCCCGGTCAGGGCGCTCACCTGCACGCAGCCCACCTCACCACCCCACTCTTCCGGGTTGAGGTCCTGTCCGACGAGCTGCTGCATGACCCGCATGGGATTGGACTCAGGCTTGTCTATCTTGTTGAGGGCCACGACGATTGGAACCCTGGCGGCGCGCGCGTGCGATACGGCCTCCACGGTCTGCGCCATCACGCCGTCGTCGGCAGCCACCACCAGGATTACCAGGTCCGTGACCTGCGCGCCGCGTGCCCGCATCGCCGTGAATGCCTCGTGGCCTGGTGTGTCCACGAACGTCAGGACCCGCCCTTTGTAGTTGATCTGCCAGGCGCCGATGTCCTGGGTTATGCCGCCGTCTTCCGTTCCGGCCACGCGGGTGCTCCGGATACGATCCAGTATGGAGGTCTTCCCGTGGTCAACGTGCCCGAGCAGCGCCACCACAGGTGAGCGGGGCTTCAGGTCCTCGGGCCTGTCCTGCGGGATCAACTCCGCCAGCATCTCCTCGGCGCTCTTGGCTGCCCTGAAGGTGATCTCCACCCCGTATGCCAGCCCGATCAGCTCGACCACCTCCCGTTCGATGATCTGGTTGATGTTCACCCGAACGTGATGGTCCAGCATCAGGCGCTTTATGAGCTCGCTTGCGCTCACTCCCATCCGCTCGGACAGGTCACGCACTGTCACCGGGAGGGTCAGCTCTATCTTCGTCTCTTTTTTCTTTGTGGGGGGCTTGCGGACCTGCTTGAAGATGACGGTGCGCCTGGTGCTGCGGGGTTTCTGCTCCCGGGCCCGCTCCTGCGGGCTGGGGGGCTTTCTCTCCCTCCTTCTGCGCGTGGGAGGAGCGGCGGGCGCTCCTTTCTGCTCAACCCGAGGCGGCTGAGCCCTCGGTGGTTTTTCTTCCGGCTTGCGGACCACCGCCGCCCGCGGCTGTCGGCCCTTTGGCGTGGGAGGCGCTACGGGCTTGACGTGCTCGGTGGAGGGGATCTTCTTCGGCTTTTCCTTTTCGGGTTTCTCAGCTTTCTTTGGCTTGACTTTTTTCTTCGGCGGCACGACCTCTTTCGGCCGGTAGAGCCTTATGGCGCTCTTGCGAATCTCCTCTGCCTCCTCTGGCGGCACGGCGTTGGAGTAGTGCTTGATGTGGTCATACCCTGCGCGCTGGCACAGTTTGACCAGCTCGGAGCTGGATATGCCAATCCGTTTCGCAATCTCGTAGATTTTTACCTTTGGCGCCATGACAATCCGCCGGTCGGTTCACGCTGCGCCCGGCACGTCTGCAACGCTGTCGGGCCGGCCGGAATCACTCCTGTTCAGGTGGAACTTGCTCGACCGAAGTTGGCTCTTCGTCCTCCTCCTCGGCGGACGCTTCGCCAGGGCCCTCGTCCAGGTCCACACCGGCACCCACCTCTTCCTGGGCCTCGCCTGCATCGCCGGATTCTGAGTCCGCAGCCCACACTTCTTCCGCTTCCTCTTCCTCTTGCCCTTCCTCTTCCTCTTGCTCTTCCTCTTGCTCTTCCTCTTCCTCTTGCTCTTGCTCTTCCTCTTCACTCTCAGGGGCAGTGAGTTCTTCGGCCTCGGCCTCAGGGGGCTGAAGGTCAATGTCCCATCCGGTGAGTTTTGCTGCGAGGCGCACGTTCTGCCCTTTGCGTCCGATGGCGAGCGCGAGCTGGTCTTCCGGAATCGTGACAATCGCCCTCTTGGTGTTTTCCCCCTCTTCGAGGGTCATCTGGATTATCTCGGCCGGCCTCAGGCTGTCGGCAATCAGCATCTCCGGCGCCTCTCGCCAGGGGACAATATCTATTTTCTCCCCGTTCATCTCATCAATGATGCTCTTGATGCGTGTGCCTCGCACGCCCACACAGGCGCCGATGCAATCCACGTGAGATTCCAGGCTTTCCACCGCGACCTTGGTCCGCAGGCCGGGCTCCCGGGCGATCTTGCGGATCACCACGATCCCCTCCGCCACCTCCGGCACTTCCATCTCGAAGAGCCGCCGCACCAGGTCCGGGTGGGTGCGCGAGATTATGATCTTGGCCTGTTCGGGGGTCTTGCGCACGTCAATGATGACGGCGCGTATGCGCTCCCCGGGCTGATAGTGCTCGCCGGGCATCTGTTCTGAGCGCGGCAGGACGCCCTCGGTCCTCTCGAGGTTGACGATGATAGAGCCACCCTCAAAGCGCTGGACGTTCCCGGTCACCAGAGTGCCCTTCTGATCCACGTATTCCTGATAGATGATTTCGCTCTCTGCCTGCCGGATGCGCTGGGAAATGATCTGCTTCGCCGTCTGGGCAGCGATGCGCCCCAGGGTCTCGGGCTCCACTCGCTGCTCATCCACGTACGTCTCGACCTCTCCGGAGTCCCGGTCAATCTGCACGGACACCTCGTCCGAGCTCCGGAAGTGCTTGCGGGCTGCGGACTCCAGGGCGCTCTCGATGGCCTGGAAGATCACCTCCGTCTCGATCGCCTTGTTGCGGTGGAGGCTGTCAACCAGCCTGAGTATCTCCTTGCCTCTCATACCCCTCTGACCCACACAAGAAAAAAGGGGCTCAAAACCCCATGGACGCCCAACCCGAAGCTGACCGATCCGCGCAGAGTGCCGACGCACACACAAACCTCCGCGCCGCCCACTTGCCGCGCGGCAATCCGTTCGTCTATATTCTACGCAGCCCTCCGGGTTATGTCAAGGCTGGTACGAGGTCAAAAAGGGATTTGCACGAAATGCTTTACGCCATGTGAGACGTGCCGGGGCAACCAGGACAGCGCCTTGACCCGCCGAGCCGCGGGAAGCAGGCCTGCTGCCCTGTTTGCCCGTCTTTTCCCCGCGTCCTTTCAGGTGCCATGCGCAACCTCACACTGCTCGTTCTGGCAGACCTCCATCTGCTGCAAGCCGGCCAAGCCGCCCCGCCCGTAACCGACCGACAGTGCGACCTCGGGGTCGAGCTGGCCGAGCGGGCGATAACGGACGCCCGGCGCGGGGGAGGCTTTGACGCCGTGGTGCTGCTCGGCGACCTGCTGGAGGCGGGGGAGGCTCCCGGCGCCGACAGGGACCTCGCCGCCCTGGAAGAGGTCATACACGAGGCGGTGGGGGACGTGCCGCGGATCGTCGTTCCGGGCAATCACGACGGCGACGCGGAGCTGGTGCTCTCCATTTTCAACGACGAGCCGGGCCTGCACGAGGTGAAAGGGTGGCGGCTCTTCAGCTTCCTCGACTGCTGGGACGAGCAGAACGTCTGCCGCCGCCCGCCGGATCAAATGCGCCGTTTCGCAAGGGAGGCACGCAGGGCCGGGGAGGGCCCGCTGATCGTCCTCCAGCATAACCCGCTCCATCCTCCCATAGAAAGCGACTATCCCTACATCCCGCCGGACCGCGAGCCCATCATGTCAGCGTATGCCGGGGCGGGCGTGCTCCTTACGCTGAGCGGGCATTATCATCGCGGCCAGCCCCTCAGCGAGGCGGGCGGCGTGCGGTATTACACCTGTCCTTCACTTTGCGGAAGCCCTTTCCGATACGCGCTGGTGCGGCTGGAGGGGCAGGAGGTTGCTGTGAAGGAGTGCCAGCTGCGACTTCCCGAAGAGCCGCCCCTGTTCGACGTTCACGCGCACACGCACTACGCCTACTGCGCCGAGAACGTGACTGCCGAGGGGGTGATCTGGCGGGCCCGGCTTTTCGGGCTTTCCGGGGTGTGCCTCAGCGAGCATTCCGATCAACTCTACCTCACCCATCAGGAGCACAGGTCCTACCACGCCCTCGAGGCCGACGGTTACTGGCAGTCGCCCCGGTCGGTGGAGTCGGAGCGGATGCCCCGCTATCGCCGGGAAATGGAGCCCTTGCGCAGCGATTTCGTCAGGCTCGGCCTGGAGATAGAGCTGGACGGCCTGGGGCGGCCGGGCGTGCGGCCCTCGCACCTCGAGGGGTGGGACCTGCTCCTCGGAGCGGTCCACTGGATGCCAGGCGGGGTGGAAGGGCGGAGCTTGGAAGAGGTGAAGCGCGCCTTCATGGAAAACGTCCGCACTCTGCTCGAAAGCGGGGTGGACGTGCTGGCGCATCCTTTCCGCTTTTTCAGGCGTCAGGGGCTGGAGCGGCCGGTGGACCTCTACCGCCCCGTGGTGCGAATGCTCGCCCGTCACGGGGCGATGGCCGAGATCAACTTCCACACCAACGATCCCGACCCGGAGTTCTTCGCCGTCTGCCTTGAGGAGGGCGTGAGGGTCGCCCTGGCAAGCGACGCGCACGAGCTGCGGGAGGTGGGGGATTTCCGCCCGCACCTGGCCCTTCTGCGCGCGGCGGCGGGCAGGAAAGACGTAAGCGACCTCATTTACGCGCCCCCGGCACTGTGAGCCCCCGAACCCATCACGACGACAACCCGAACATGCCAACAACCGTGAGCCCGACCGACCGACCTCGACGCGACCCGCTGAAAGGTTTCTCCTACGCCCTCGCAGGCACCGTTCTGATCTCCACCAATTACGTAATGGCGAAGTACGGGCTGAAAGGGTTCAACCCGGCCGCCTTCAGCCTGGTCTGGACCTCGGGCGCCGCCTTCTACGCTTTGCTCATCGTGCTGGCCTCCGGCCGGCGAAGGGAGCTGGCTCTGCCTGCCACTGCCGTGCGCAAGGTCGTGCTGCTCGGCCTGACGACTGCACCCCTGATGCTGTGTGCCTGGTACGGCCTTCGGCTGCTCGACCCTTTGTTCGCGGGGTTCCTGTGGCGCTTTTCTCCCGTGCTCGCCATCGTGTTCGGGGCCGCGCTGCTGCGGGAGAGGCTGAGCCTGGGGGAGATCCTGGCCCTGGCGGTCATGGTCCTCGGGGGGAGCCTGAGCACAATGGGCAGGTGGCATATCGTCGGCCTTGGCATAGTGCTGGTCCTGGCCTCATGCGTTCTGGGGGCGGTGCAGCAGCTCCTCGCAAGAATGACGGCGGCTGAGGTGGATCCCGGCGTCCTGGTCTTCTACAGGTGCGCCATTGCGGTGCCGCTGCTAGCCCTGTGGGTCTTCGCCACGGGGAAGGCGGATTTTCACGTGGGGGCCTCCTACTGGCTCGTGATGCTCCTGGGAGCGTTTCTGGGCCCCTGTGCCGGTCACATGATGACTTTCCGCGCCTATCGTCACTGGGAACTGTCCCGCGTCAGCATCGTGCGCACGATGCAGCCCCTGCTGATCCTGCCGATGGCTTACCTCGCGTTTGGGAAGCTACCGGCGCTGCAGGAGATGCTCGGGGGAGGGCTCATATTCATCGGCGCCCTCTGGATTGCCCGGATTCAGTTGCTGAGCAAGGATACGGCTTGACCCCGCGCCAGCGGACAGGCCCGTCCGGATGGCTGCCATGCTCGATTCGCGGCAAAACAGGCACAAGAAAACGTTGACGGGCGGCGGATGAGTCCTTTGTTCGGCAGTGCTGCCCCGCTGCGCCCTTTCTCAGTAACCGCCGGCTGCTGCGCAGCCAGCGCTTCCGCTCTATCCACTGCTCCGGCCCGGCGGGTCGGCGTCCAGCTTGGCGAGCCGGCGGGCGTGACGTCCGCCCTCGAACTCCGTGGCGAGCCATTTCTCGACGATCCTGTGCACCGTGCGCTCATCCGTCAGGTCCTGCCCAATGCACAGGACGTTGGAGTTGTTGTGAGAGCGGGCCACCTCGGCCATCCGCTCGGTGAGACAGAGGGCGGCGCGCACCCCTTTGATGCGGTTGGCGGCCATTGACATCCCGATGCCCGTGGCGCAGATGAGGATGCCCCGCTCGTTTTCCCCTCGTGCCACGGAGCGCGCCACCGGCAGGGCGTAATCGGGGTAATCCACGGAATCCCCGCCGTCCGTGCCGAAATCCTGGACGGCGTGGCCCCGCTCTTGGAGCAACTTCTTCACGAGCGCCTTATAGCACACCCCGCGATGATCGCTGCCGACTGCCAGTTTCATGGGGACTGCTCACCTCCTAAGGCGTATGTGGGCGCGTGTCGAAAGCGGACATTATACGGCAGACCGGGCAACGCTGCCCCTGGTCCCATCCGGCATCGCGTCGCGTCGTTGTGGCCGACCATCCCGCCGGGAGCTCACCACAGTACCGTGCTCCAGAGGGCGAGCAGGCCGCAGAGGTAGAACTTGGTGTCAATCACTGCCTCGCCGAGCTGGGCTTCGGGCAGCTTGCCCCGGCAGAGCTGCACGTAGGCCGCGGCCCAGTAAGCGACGCCGATCAGAAGCAGGTAACTCACCGGCTCCGTCCACCCGAGCAGGGCCCCGCCGAGCAGAACCAGGGCCTCGGCGGCGAGGACAACCGCAAGGAGGCCCCTGCACGCCTTCTCCCCCAGCAGCAGGGCAAGGCTGTCCCGTCCCAGGATCTGGTCCCCCTCCATGTCCCCCAGGTCGGTAAGGAGCGTGCGCTGGAAGGCGACCAGGAACAGGAACAGCACCGCCACCAGAACGCCCCTCCAGTGGGAGGGCAGCGCGCCGGCGACGATGGCCGGCACCAGCGCCGTGGTCACCGCCCAGGCCAGCCCGACGGACAGCTCCTTGGAGCCCGGAAGCTGCAACACGCCGCGCAGGGGCAGCCGACGCAGAAGGTCCTGGCCTACCGGGAGGCTGTAGAGCAGCCCTCCCACGGTCCCGGCCAGGACCAGCGCGAAGGGCAGCCATCCGAGCAGTGCTGCGAGGAGAAGCGCCGCGCCCCCGGAGGCCAACCCCAGCACGCGAAGCAGTCCGGCGTTCGCCAGGAAGAATATCCCCCTGTCCGGCTCGTTCAGATACATCGCCTCCCGCTTGGCGTACTGGTTCAGCAGGTGCTGAGCCATGACGAAGAAGAACGCCAAGGCCATGCACGGGCCGAGGTGAGGATTCAAGAGGCCCATGAGCCGGCCGCTGGCGTAGACCATCGCCGCCGCGCCGCCGCCGATGAAGATGTTCGTCCAGACCGGAACGGCGAGGATCAGCCGCATGAGATAGGACAGGGAACGCCGGCGCCGCTCGTGTTCGGATCGTATCCTGTGCAGCACGCGCCGGATCATCCAGCGAGGGGTGGAAGCCCCCGCCGTCACGCCGATCCGGCCGCACTGAAGCAGCCGGTTCAGGGGCAGTTGCCCGTCGGTCTCCACGTGATAGGTCAGCGTGCCGGTCTCCGTGCAGATCTGTGCGAGGCGGCGGGTGTTGGCGCTGTTGAAGCCCCCGACGACGACCATGGCGTCCACCTCTCGAGCCAGCCGCTGTGCTTCGGCCTGCCGCAGTTGAGTGGCCCGGCAGATCGTGTCGAACACGCGGCAGTCGGGGTACCTCCGGCGGATGCTCCCCACCATCTCAGCGAACATCTCCACGTTCTGGGTGGTCTGCGCGACGACCACCACCTTATCCATCGGCGGAAGGCCCTCCAGGTCCTCCGGCCGGCTGACCACCACCCCGCGGCCGTGGGCGTGCCTGAGGACCCCCTCGACCTCCGCGTGCCCGGCGTCCCCGACGACGATGCAGTGGTAGCCGTCGCTGCAATATTTTTCGGCGATCTTCTGCACCTTCCGCACGTGGGGACAGGTGGCGTCTATGATGCGCTCGGCACGGCCTGCCAGCCGCTCCCGCGCCGAAGGGGATATCCCGTGCGCGCGAATGATCGCGGTTCCGGCCCGCGTTTCGCCCCGTTCCTCCAGAACTATCACGCCCTTGCCCTCGAGGAGGTCCAGGACCTGGCGGTTGTGAATGAGGGGGCCGACCGTGCCGATGGGCCTGGGGCCGGCGTGGTCGTTCGCCGCATCGAGGGTGAGCTTCACGGCCCTGCGCACCCCCATGCAGAAGCTTGAGTTGCGTGCCAGCAAGATGTCGAGCCTGCCGCCGCCCATGTTTTTCCTTTGCAAAATGCCCCCTGGACCCTGACAATTGTACGACATGGGAGTTTTGACTGTCAAAGATCGGGCCGCGCTGCGAGCCGGCCTCGCCAAGGCCCGAGGCACGGGCGGCGGGCGACGCACCTCCCTGCCGGCGGCGGCGATGATACTGGCGCTCTGCGGATGGGCGGCGCTGTGTCTCGGCCAACAGGGCGACGCTCCCGAGCCGAAGGCGCGCGGGCTGCGGGATGCCATTGAGGCAGCGGCCCGCGAGCTGGGTCCGGCGTGTTCCGGTGGAGACCGGGTCGGCGTCCTGGTGCCCGACGGGGCCGGGGAGCTGGAGCGGTACGGGGCGGCGATGATGGCCTTCTTTCTGCGGGAGGGGGGAGCGGATGCCCACCTCGTCCCTGCGCCGGCCGTCCCGGCGGAGCTGCCGGAGCGCCTCCCCGTCGTGACCCTGATCGTGTGGCGACAGGCCGACATCGGGGCGGCCGTGCTCTTGAGGCTGACCGGCAGAGGACCGGACTACCACCTGGCGGCGCGGGCTTACGCCCTGAAGGACGGGGCGATGCTCGCCGCCGGCGGAGCGCCCGTGCGAATTGGCGCGGACCTTTCCTTCCTGCTGAGCGCTCAGCGCGGCGAACTTGCCCCTCAAGACCGTCAGTGGCACGCCATATTCGCCCGCATCTTCCCCGCACCCGTGCCTGCCGACGAGAACCGGGAGGAGCGCATGGCACTCGCGGAGGGGAAGCATTTCTTCGAGCGCGGCATGTGGCAGCAGGCGGTCGCGACGCTGAGCAGGGCCGGCGCCGGGGAGCCTGACCTTCGCCTCGTCCGAATCGCGGTGGCCCTGCACAGCGCCGGTGAGGCCGATGAGGCACTGGAAAAGGTGGAGGGCGCCCTCAAGATCCACCCCGACAGCGGACCGCTCTACGCCCTGAAGGCCTGGATTCTGCTGCGGCGGGAGGCGCCCGAAGATGCGTTGATATTCCTGGAGCAAGCTCGCCTGACCGACCTGCCGCACGAGGGTTACTACTGGATCGCGCGCCATCTGATCGCCCTGGAGCGGGGCGAGGGGCAGACCGCCGAGCAATCCCTCCTGAAGGGGGTCGAAATGCTGCCCGAAGTGCCGTTCGCCCTGCTCAGAGCCGCCCGGTTCTACTGGCGGGAGGCCCGGTTCGAGGAGGCGATGAGATTCTACCGGAAGGCACTCGACGCCGGGGCAGGCGGCGCTGGGATCCTGGTGGAGTTCGGCATGGCCCTCGAGGCTTCGGGACAGCCCGAGCAGGCGCTGGATGCCTTCCGCCGTGCCGTCGAGACCGAGCCCGGCAACCCCGCAGTGGCGCGTCACCTGTCTTCTGCCTTGAAGTCCGCGGGGCACCACGACGAGGCGCTCAGGGTGCTGAAGCAGGCCGCCGAGACCCGCCCGGATCGCCTGGAGCTGCTCACGGCGTACGCTGACATGGCGGCCGAGTTCTGGCACACGGTGAAGGCGGAGAAAGCTTACGCGGAGGCGTTTGCCAGAGACCCGGGATTCCTCCAGGGGCGGGTCGGCCTGGCGAGGATGCTGGCCCGCCGGCGGCATTTCACAGAGGCGCAGGAACTCCTTCAGGAAGTGCTCGGCGAGGCGTCCGCCTGTCCCGGGGCGCGGGTCGTTCTCGCAGAAACCTTCGTCGGGCAGGGACACATCGAGGAGGCGATTGAAGCCCTCCAGGAAGCCGCACGAGACCTGAGGTCCGAGGTGGCTGCGCGAACGGCGCTGGCCCGGCTCTACTGCCGCGCCGAGCAACACGAGAAGGCAATCCACGAGGCCCAACTGGCGGTGGCGGCGAGCCCCGGCCCCGAAAGCTACGCCCTGCTGGCCCGGGCGTTCACCGGCTCGCGGCAGTGGGAGAACTCGAAGATAGCCGTCGAGAAAGCACTCGAGGGCGGCCCGGGAGTGCCCGCTGCACATCTTGCCGCCGCCGAACTGGATGCAGCGCGAGGGGGCTGCGAGGAAGCCCTCGCCGCTGCCGAAAAGGCCCTCGAGCTCAATCCGCGCTCGCCCCGCGCCCTGGTGCTCGCCGGAGAGTTTCGCCTTCGTCTCGACCAGCCGCAGGAATGCGCCGAGCTGTGGAGGCGCGCCGCCGCCCTGAACCCCTGGAACCCCGAGCTTCACTGGGACCTGGCCGAGTTGCTGAGGACCCGCCTCGGCAACACGCAGGAAGCCATCGAACACTACCGACGTCACGTCGAACTGGACGGGGCCCGCAGCAAAGATGCCCAGCGCCTTCTGGAACAGCTTCAGGGCGCCCCCGAGGTGAAAGGCGGCGCAGACGCCGCACACGGGCCCTGGGAGGGGGACCGAGAATCCCACTGAGGAATCTGGCAGAGGGCGCCTGAGCAGTCTATAATGGAGCGTGGGGATTAGCAGGTCCCGGGCTTCACCGGTGCTGTCGCCCCCCGGTGAATGCACGCGGGCCGAAAGGACGTCATGGTTGACCTCAGAAGAACAGAACTGAGCGTACGGGCGGAACGGGCCATCCTGGTGCAGGTCCGCCGCGCGGGGGACCAGGAGCTGGCCGATGCGTCGCTGGAGGAACTGCGCAACCTCGCCCGAAACGCATACGCCACCGTCGTGGGGGAGATCACCCAAGCGCGCCCGCGGCCGGACCCGGTCACGTACCTCGGAAAGGGCAAGGTGCGGCAACTGGCCTCCCTGTGCGGCAGGCACGAGGCGGACATCGTCATCTGCGACGACGACCTGAAGCCCGCTCAGGTCAAGAAGCTCGAAACGGCCCTCGGCACGAAGGTGGTGGACCGCAGCGAGTTGATTCTGGACATCTTTGCGCAGCACGCCCGCACGCGCCAGGCCAAGTTGCAGGTCGAGCTCGCCCAGTTGGAGTACGCTTTCCCACGGCTCAGAAAGATGTGGACCCATCTGGACCGCACGGCGGGCGGGACGTTGGGCGGAGGGATAGGCGTGCGCGGGCCCGGAGAGAAGCAGCTCGAGATGGACCGGCGACTCGTCCAGAAGAAAATCTCCGACCTCAGCAAGGAGCTGTCGAAGATCGAAGAGCACCGCCGGCGCATGATCAAGGACCGCAGGGAACAGTTTGCCACCATTGCGCTGGTCGGCTACACGAATGCAGGCAAGTCCAGCCTCATGAACTCCCTGACGGAAGCGGGGGTCTCGGTGCGAGATCGCCTTTTTGAGACCCTCGACACGCGGACCCGTCAGTGGACCCTGCCGGACGGCAGATGCGTGATGCTCAGCGACACCGTGGGGTTCATCCGCAAGCTGCCGCACCACCTCGTCGCCTCCTTCCACGCCACGCTGGAAGAGGCGCGCGAGGCCGACTTGCTCCTGCACGTGGCTGACACCTCCTGTCCCACCGTGGAGACGCAAATCGAGGCGGTGAGGGACGTGCTCAAAGAAACCGGATGCGGCGGCAAACCGGTCCTTCTGGTCCTCAATAAGACAGATGCCCTCAACGACCCTCTGCTACTGCCTTTGCTGCGGCGCATGGCGGAGGATGCGGTCTGCGTCAGTGCCCTCACCGGAGAGGGTCTGCCGGAGCTCGCCCGCAGGATCGAGGAGTTTCTGGACAGGGGGCAGGTGGAACTGACGGTCGAGGTGGGCGTCGGCAACGGAAGGCTCTTTTCCCTGCTCTACGAGAAGGGGAAAGTCCTGGATCGAAGTTACAGGGACGGCATGGCTCAGGTCCGGGTCAGGATTCCAGAAAGCCTGATGGGGGCGATTGAGTCCCTCGGCGGGCGGCCCCGGTGTTCGGAGCCGGTTCGGTACGGCCCTTAGAGTCGCAGTCCCCCCGGCCGGCGGCCGATTCGGGGCATCGGTCGGCCCGGCATCTCGAACCTCATGCTCAAAGCAATTACCATCGGCAAAGTCATCTGCTTTCTGACCGTGGCCGCGGCACTCGGGATTGCCGTCGGGTGTTCTCGAAGAG
>JAUWZH010000364.1 GCA_030615435.1 Candidatus Brocadiaceae bacterium
GCAGAGAACCCCGGGTGGCCGTCTGCTTTTTCGGCGACGGCGCGACGAACGAGGGTGCGTTCCACGAGGGCGTCAACATGGGCGCAATCTGGGAGCTGCCAGTCGTGTACGTGATCGAGAACAATCAGTACGGCGCTTCCACGCCGATCCGCCAGGTCACAAAGGTGGAGCGCCTTTCGGACCGCGCCGCCTTGTACGGCATGCCGGGCATTACGATTGACGGCAACGACGTGCTCGCCGTTCACGAAGCCGCAGGGGCAGCGATCGCACGCGCGCGGGCGGGCCAGGGCCCCACAATGCTGGAGTGCCTGACCTACCGGCGTTGCGGCCATTCCCGCAGTGACGGCAATGCCTACCGCGATCCGGCCGAGAGCGAAGAATGGATGGCGCGCGACCCCATCGAGTTGTTCCGCAAGAAGCTCGCCTCGCAAGGGCTGCTCTCGGAGGAGCAGGCCGCTGAAATCGAGGAGGGGATAAAGGCCGAGATTGCGGACGCGGTTCAATTCGGCCAGCAAAGCCCCGAGCACGCCCCGGAAGATGCCCTGCGGAACGTATTCTGTGAGGAGAGCCATTGATGGCGAAGATGCGCATGGTCGAGGCGATTCGTGCGGCGATTCGCGAGGAGATGCACCGCGACGACCGCGTGTTCTGCATCGGTGAGGACATCGGGATCCCCAGTGGGTTCGGCGGGGCCTTTCAGGCCACCCTCGGACTGTCGGACGAGTTCGGCCACGAGCGAATCCTCGACACCCCGATCGCGGAGGCGGGCCTCACAGGCGTGGCGATCGGCGCAGCGGTGATGGGCCTTCGCCCCATCGCCGACGTGCAGTATTGCGATTTCCTGTTCTGCGCGATGGACCAGCTCGTCAATCAGCTCGCCAAGCTGCACTACATGTCAGGGGGAGCGGTCAAGGTGCCGATGGTGATGCGGGCGCCTGTGGGGGCCACCATGCGCGGAGCGCAGCACGCGCAGTCCGTCGAGTCCTACTTCATGCACGTGCCCGGCCTGAAGATCGCCTGCCCCAGCACGCCCTATGATGCCAAGGGGCTGCTCAAGACCGCCGTGCGTGACGATGACCCGGTCATGTTCTTCGAGCACAAGAAGCTCTACGGCAGCAGCGGGGTCCGGAGCGTCAAGGGAACGATTGACGCCAGCGGGGAGGTCCCCGAGGAGGAGTATCTCATCCCCTTCGGCCAGGCGCAGGTGCGGCGGCGCGGAGCGCACGTGACGATCCTGGCGAGCCTGCTGATGCTCTACGAAGCGCTCGCAGCCGCAGACGAGCTCGCCGGGGAAGGCATCGAATGCGAGGTGATAGACCCGCGCACGCTGGTGCCCTTCGATTACGAGACCCTGGCGGCATCCGTGCGCAAGACGGGCAGGCTTCTCATCGTCCACGAGGATACCTTCCGGCTAGGCTGGGGTGCCGAGGTCGCGGCGCGGATCGGCCGGGATTGCTTCGACTACCTCGATGCGCCCGTGGAACGACTCACGGCGCCCGACACGCCCGCCCCATTTGCGCCCCCGATGGAACGGTTCTACGTCCCCGACGCCGGGCGAATCATCGAAGCGGTCCGCCGGTTGCTCTGAATGCAGAGCGAGGTCCGACCCAACTTCTCCTGCCGTTCGCCACACCGTCCCCTTGATCTGTCATGGGGAAACTCCTCAACCGAAGGGGGCTGACAACTCTCCGGAATTGTGGTAGGATAGCCATGGTTGGGATCTATGGGGCCTGGCATTCGAGGGATGACCTTCGGGAGGGAGGTGTTGCTGCTTTCGCACGGGGCGATGAAGGCGGCCTTCAGTACCAAGGCGTGC
>JAUWZH010000046.1 GCA_030615435.1 Candidatus Brocadiaceae bacterium
GCAACGTCAGATTCCCGCGCAATCCTTCGCTCGGTGGCCACAAGGCCACCCTTCTCTCGGATGAAGCAAGCCTTCGAAGCCTCCCGATGCTTGGAATCTTCGGTTCTGCGCCGTGCTTGAGGGTGTTTCTTTCAGCTCGCCTCGTCGTGCCGGTACGTAAGGTTTTCACAGTAGGTGGCCGCACAACGGACCCTTATACCACCACTTCCGCCGCGATTCAAGACGCGCGCGAGCGTCGCCCTGCTCAGGTCGTGTGCCGCTCAGGCGGTCGGCAGGGAATCGAGCACGCTTTCCCATCGGGCCAGGAAGCGCCGCTCGCTGAAGCGATTGAGGACCTCCGGTGCCCGAGAGGCGAGGCGCCGGCGCAGCCTCAAGTCCTGCATGAGGCGGCGCAGGGCTTCGGCGAGCGCCTTCACATCCCCCGGCGGAACCAGAAGCCCATCCAACCCGTCGCGAATGATCTCGCGGGGGCCGTAGTCGCAGTCGAAAGCCACGGCCGCAAGGCCGCACGCCATCGCTTCGGCGAGGGCGATGCCGAAACCCTCCCAACGAGAGCTGAAGGCGAATATCTTCCCCGCGCGAAGCAGGGGTATCGGGTTGGCGAAGCGGCCGAGCAGGGAGGCGTCTTGCTCAAGGCCCAGGCGCTGAATGAGCCGCTCCAGTTCGTCTCTCTGTGAGCCCTCGCCGATGATGCCCAGCCTCCAGCCGACCCGGGCAGAGGGAGGCAGGTGCGCGAAGGCCTCCAGCAGCAGGTCAAAGCCCTTCTGAGGGTCGAGTCGTCCCATGCCCAGAATCCACCTCTGGCGGGCCATGCGCTGCGGGAGGCCGCCCACCGAGGGACCCGCCCGCCGCTTGCCGAACAGCACGGGGTTCTGGATCGGGAATACCTTGTGCTTTGGCAGCCACCTGCCAAACCAGGAGCCCAGACCAGAACTGCACGTGACCAGGGCGTCAGCAAGGGGGTAGGTGAGCCTGCGTGCCAGCCGCCACGGTTTGCCCAGGTCCTGGCGGCGTGGATAATTGTGCTCGGAGATCACGGTCCGGCAGGGCAGGTGCGAGAACACCCGCGAGGCCAGAATGGCGAGCACGTTGTTCTCCGTGATGAACGAGACGAGCACGTCCGGCTCCAGCTCCCTCAGCGCACGAGCCAACGCTCGAATCCGGCGCGCGTTGCCGGCGAGCGCCTCAGCCCGGGATCGGCTCTCACCCATGACCCCCAGTGGCACCAGCCTCACCCCACCGGCGAGCGGGTAGAACGGTTCGCGCGGTCCGGAAAGCGTTAGGACGGACACTTCGTAACCGTCCGCCTGGAGACCGCCGGCCAGCAGGGCCGCCACGCGCTCGGCCCCGCCGCAGCCCATGGTGGAGATCAACAGGCTGATCCGCCGGTGCGTTGCCATTCAGCCTCCTGTCTCGCCAGGCGAGGCGAACATCCCTGCCAGGCGCATCCTGAGCGCGAACAGGCGGTTGGCGCGGGCCGTTCCGAGTACTGCGTAGAGCGACCTGGTCACCAGCAGCTTGAGCCGGGTGCCGGAGGGCGGGCAAACGGCGAGGCCAGCTCTCAGAAGCTCCATGCCGAGTTCTGTGTCCTCTGCAATGAAGGCCGGCCGGGCGAGCCCATAGTACATGCGCGCCAGGAAGCGTTTCCGCCGCCGGTTCAGCAGGCCGCTCCTTTGCAGCAACATCTGCACCTTTCCCCACGTGGCGCGCATGTTCTCCAGCGCCTCGGGGTCCGCGAAGGTGTCTTCTATGCGTCCCCCGCAGTGGATGCGCGCCCGCACGTGCACTCGGGGCAGGTACCGGTATGGCACGTCCAGGGCCAGCAGCCGGAGGTTGTAGAGTCGGTCCTGGAGCCGCCTCTGCGAGATGTCCCAGGGCCCAATCCGCCGGCACAATGCCCTGCGGTAGAGGCCGTTTGCGGTCCAGAGGGGAAGGTTCTGGCCCATGTCCTTCCCTGCCATCAGGTCCAGCAGGTCATCGCGGTCCGGGCTGAATCGGGGGCTCCACCGATGCCGGGGAGGCTGACCGGTTTCCGAGAACTCTTCCCACCTCGAGAAGACGTACTGCACCTGCGGCTCCTCGCGCATGGCCCGGACCTGCGCGGAGAGCTTTCCCGGGTGAAGCAGGTCGTAGGAGTCGAGGAACTGAATGAATTCCCCGTGGGACTCCACGAGTCCGCGATTCCGTGCGGCTGGAGCGCCGCTGTTCTCCTGGCGCAGGTAGCGCACCCGCAGCCTGGCCTCGCCCGCGAAGCGGTCTTTCCAGCCCTGCACGACCTGTCGGGTGTTGTCCGTCGAGCCGTCGTCCACCACCAGCACTTCGATGGGGCGGTAGGTCTCGCCTTGCACCGAGTCCAGCGTCTCTGCGATCAGAGGGGCGCGGTTGTAGGTGGGGATGATGACCGAGACGAGGCCGGCCTCGCAGGCGGCAGGCATTTCCATCTCCGAGGCGGCCCGGTCCTCAGCCGGGGCTTCTTCCCGCCTCGGCGGGATGGTTCGGCGCCCGCCGCCCAGGACCATGCGGACGTTCTCAACGGCGACGCTCATGCCGCCGAGGGCCGGGAGGACGCGCTCGACGAAGTAGTTCTGGTAGAAGGGATATTCACGGCCGTCCCGCCACAGTCCTCGAACCGATTCGGCGATGAACAGTGCGGCGTTGGCGCCGAGGTATCTCAGAAGCGTCGGCAGCCTGTGTTGCATTCCTTCGGAGGCCTGAAGGCGAGCGTGCGCTTTGCCCTGGGCCCAGCGCGAACGGATGAACCGGCGCAGGTTCATCTTGGCCGGGGGCACGAGGTGATGGACGACCAATCGGGGGAAGTATCGGATGCTCAACCCTTCGACCTCGCGCAAAGCCCGCATCTGGAACTCCGTCTCCTCGGCATAGGCCATCCGGTCTCCCGCCATGCCGTACCGCGGGTCGAACCCTCCGAGCCGCTCCAGGAGCACCTTGCGAATGACCACGTTGGAGCCGGTGAGCAGCAGAGGCCGGCGGAGTTCCAACGGGGAGTCGCCCATGTTGCTGGAGCCGTATTCGTCGCGGAACCAGGAGGGTTTCTCAGACAAGTAGAACGGCAGATAGGGGCCGCCGAATATCTCCGGCGCGCTGTGTCGGATGACGTCGAGGATGCGCTCTACCCAGTCCGGGGCTGCCTTGGCGTCGTCGTCGAGGTAGGCCACGTACTGCCCCCGTGCCGCCCCATATCCCGCGTTGCGGGCATGGCTGAGGCCGGTCTTGTGCTCGATCAGGCAGCGGGGTTTCAGGCCACCGGGCTGCGATTGGCAGACCAGGCGGGTGGAGGCCGACGGCCCGTTGTCAACAACGATGGTCTCGAACTCATCTCGCCTCGCCGTCTGCCGCCCCAGGCTTTCCAGTGCCATGCTGAGCAGGTGCGGCCGGTTGCGGGTGCAGATTACGACGGACAGCAGCGGCACGTGTTGCGTCATTGTCGGCCCTCTGGGTTCAGAAGTAGCCCAGGTGCTTGAGCGCTTCTCGCACCTCGGGGCTGTCTTGCACCTGGTCTTTCGGGGCGGCGGCCAGAATCTCCTCCGCCGTGATGCCGTCCACAGCGGCGAGGAAACGCTCTCGCAACTCGCGAGCCCTCGGCTCCTCCGCTTCCAGCACCGATCGCATTTCGGCCGGGTCTGAGGCGAGGTCGTGGAGGGCGAGGGGCTGATCCTGGTGGTCGAGGTTGATCTTGTCGCGCGCGGTGCGGCCGGCTCGCAGCAGAAGGCGGCGAGAGGGTTTCAGCGCACGGTCGGCCGGTGTGATCCTCGCATGGTAATCCTCCCCGTAGCCGGTCTCGGCGACCACCATGCGCTGCGCCTCGCGCGGCGGCTCAAAGAAGCTCACGCCGTCGCAGGGGGGACACTCCAGGCCGACCCGTTGCAGCACGGCCGCGAACACGTCGGCCAACGAGGCCAGCCTGTCGTCCCGCCCCGCATGAACACCTGCACCGAGCGCTATCATCGGGACGTGGAGGAGCTCGTCATAGAGGGTGCTCGTATGGTCGAAGCCTCCGTGCTCGCCGAACTCCTCCCCGTGGTCGGAGGTGATGAGCACCAGCGTGTCATCGAGCAGGCCGAGGCCCTCCAGGCGGGTGAGGAACGCTCCGAGCGCCTCGTCGAGGCCGAGGATCTCGCCGTCGTAGGCGGCCACGATGCGCCTGAGGTCGTCGGCGCTCTGCGGAATCTTCCCGCCCGGCATGCCGAGTTTGGAGACCTCGAAGTGCCCCCTGTAGTCCGGGAAGAACCTGTCGTGCCGCCGCGCAGGTTCGTACGGGCGGTGGCAGTCGAGGCCGTGCAGCAGCAGGAAGAACGGGCTCCTGCCGAGCATCCTGATGTAGCGAAGGGCGAGAGGGACGATGCGCTCGAAGCGAAGCGCCGGGCTGTGGAAGATGTGGAATTGGGCGGCGACGTCCTTCGGGAGTTTCGACACGTACCCACCGCCGTGCAGTGCCATGCAGAAGTAGCCCGCCCGCCCCAGTATGGCCGGCAGGGTCGGCACCTCCCCTTGCAGGGCGGGAGGGTTGGGGTACTGGACGGCCTTGTGGCGGCACGGCCACAGGCCGCTCAGGAGGCTCGCCAACGCCGGCATCGTCCATGTGCTTGTGCTGAAACACCGCTCCAGGACGAGTCCGCGCTCGCTCCACCGGTCCAGGGCAGGTGAGGTCGCCCGCTCGTAACCGTAACAGCCGAGGTGATCGGCGCGCAGCGCGTCGGCCACGACGAGCACAACGTTCGGCCTCGCGGCGGGGCCGGGCCGGCTCGCGCGTCTGTGCCGGCGTATCGTGCGGCGGCGGCGCCACTCGGCTCGCATGCGTCCCAGGCGCCTGCGGACGGCACCGGCAGCGTCCTTGACTCCATGAGGCATCGGGCGTCCTTTCGGGGCAGCGGCAGCGACGAGGCGCCGTGAGGCGGCCCTCTGGAGCACTCGGACGGGACCACGCAGGAGGCCGCTTGCGGCGATTTCCCAGGCGGCCCACCCGCGCAGCAGTGCTTCGGCCGGCCTGCCGCTGAACAGAAGCTCGCCCCCCCGCTTTGCATGCTCTTTGAAGACGGGTTCTATCTGCCGGGAGACGAACTCCGCGCAGCCGTATTTCTCACCGAAGCGCCGCGCTAGACGCAGGCTCAAAGCCATTGCCTGCCGGCATTCCGCCCCCTGCGGCAGTTTGCCCGCGAACACTGTTTCCACATCGGCCTGTTGGCGGCGCGTGACAGGGCCACCCCCGAGCAGCAGCCCCATTTCGCGGCTGCTGATCTGTGTCCTGTAGGCTTCCTGCTTGGCCTTCCTTTGCACGGAGATTGATTCGGGCCGCCTCCGGACGGAGACCAGGGGCTCAGGGAGATTGCGCAGCTTTCCGATTCGGGAAAGCCGACACTCGATGTCGTAGTCAAGGGTGCAGGTGATGAACGACTCGTCATAGCCTCCGACGGCCTTCATTGCAGACGCGCGCATTACCAGCCCAGGATGGGGCAGCGGCGTCCCAAAGAGCATCTTCCAACGGATGCTGAGGTCGTCAACGGAGGGCCGAGCAAGCCGGTCGGGCTGGCCGGCCATATGGAAGGTGTGCCAGCAGCTCACTGCCACATAATCCGGATTCTCGCGCAGGAAGACGACTTGCTTTTCCAGCCGCTCAGGAGCAGACACGTCGTCGTGATCGTGGACGGCGATGAATTCCCCGCGCGCCAGCTCCACGCCACGGTTGCGCGTTCGGGTCACACCCATGTTGCGGTGGTTGGTGAACACCCAGATGCGAGGATCGTTCAATGAGGCAAGGATCGCCGGTGTCGAGTCCGTGGACCCGTCGTCAATGATAAGCAGCTCAAAATCGGCGACCGTTTGCTCAAGCACGCTTTCAACCGCTTCCGACAGCAAGTCTTCGCCGTTGTACACTGCAAGCAGAACTGTCACTAACGGCGGAGCGGAAGCTCCCATGGGGATAACCCCCCCTTGTTGGCGTGGACATGAGGCCGACCCCCCCCAGCCGCCGCGGCAGCCGCCAGTGCCTGCCGCGCGAAGGCTGCTGCCCCGCGGGCCGGCCGGCGCGACAGGTCCTCGGGCGCCCTCCTGCTGGGCCCTCTTGATCCTCGTTGCTCCTCGCTCACGGGGCCAGTTCCTCCAGGAGCGCAAGTTCCATGCTCGCCACCCGCTCCAAGGCGAAGTTACGAACGGCGAACTCCCGCGCGTTCGGGCCCATGCGGGCGCGCAGCTCCGCGTCGTCGAGCACCTCGCGGATGGCCGCGCGGATCTCCCCCGCCGTGGTGCCACAGAGGTAGCCGGTGTGGCGGTGACGGATAAGCTCCCGGATCCCGGGCACGTCCGTGCCGATCACCGGCAATCCGCAGGCCATGGCCTCGATGAGGACCTTGGGGTGCCCCTCGTAGAGGGAAGGGAGCACGAAAACCTCCGAGCTGTTCAGGATGCGGGGAAGCTCCAGGTGAGGGACGTTCCCGAGGAAGCAAACCGGGAGGTTCTGTGATCTCGCCTTTTCGCGAATCTGCCCCTCGAGACCACCGCTGCCGACCACAAGCAGTTCCACGTCCAGGCCGCGGACGGCTTCCACTAGGGCGAATAGGTTCTTCTCTTTGCTCAGGCGGCCCACAAAGCAAAGCCGCCTCGGACGGCGGCGGCCGGCTGATGCGGGGCTGAAAACGTCCGTCAGGACATAGTTCGGAATCACTCTCAGACGTTGAGGGGGCACGAGGCAGCGTTCGAGTAAGGATTCGCGCATCGCAGGCGTCGTTACCACAACCCGCTCTGCCGCCGGGAAGACGGCGCGCTCCAGCTCGCGTGCGTGACGGAGCTGAGGGGAGTGCGAACCGTAGCGCCGCTCCATGTTCTCAGCGTAAGGGAAGCCGCAGCGTGCAATGAGTTTCCCGCCATACGTCCTGGCGGCCTGCAAAGCGACACGCCCACCTTGGAGCTGATGGGTCTTGAACAGCGCCGGCCCCCTGCGGCCGAGTGGAAGAACTCGCGGGAGCATGGCGGCATAATAGTGCTGAGGCAGGCGCCACCTGTTGCACACGACCCGGATGTCGCCCAAGGCCTCACGGTAGCCGAGGTCCCGTGCGTCCCCGTACGTCACGAAGGTGATGCCTCCCAGATGCGGCTGGAGCGCGCGGTAGAGTGCCAGCTCCCGCTCCAGCAGTTCCTTCTCGGCCCAGTGCCTCACGGAGACACCCTCGGTGAAGAACAGAAACAGTTGCATTCTGCTGAGGCCTTTGGAGTTCATGCCTTCTCTTGAAGGTCCTCTGAGGCGTTGCGGCGCGCTTCCTGTGCACGCGCCTCAATCTCACGCATACCCGAGCCATTCCATTTGCCTGCGTATGGACTCAGCTTCTTGCGGAGTGTAGTGCTCTACCTCTTCCTGCATGCGCGGGCGGCGTTCTATGCCGAGGGTGCCCATGACAATGCTGTAGACCTCCGTTATGTCGAAGACTTCGGTGGTGCCGGCCTTTCTCTTGTAATGGCGCAGCCTCCCTTTCTCACGGCCGCTGCGCTCTCCCGGTATCCAGCCGGTTCTTGCCGAAGGATGTACAGCTCACGGCAGCGGGCTTGGCCTCTACCGCTGGATCGTGGAGAAAACGCTGTCGTGGCTGCACGAAGTCCGCCGGCTACGCTTCCGTTTCGAACGCCTCCCTGAGATCCACGAAGCCTTTCTTTCTCTGGGTTGTATACTGATTTGCTGGCGATTCCTCGGCAACCTCACAACTTCATTCTGTTAGAGGCTTTTGGCAAACGAGCACTGCCCATATCGGCCCGGCGTACAACGTCTTGACGTTCGAAGCTCCACGTAGCAGAATAGATCTTGCAAGTACCCTGACCAGGCGCCGCCACCCGTGCCCCTCGCTGGCCGTGCTTTCATAGTCCATTTGAACGACTCTCATTCCGTTCTTGCCAGCCCTGTACAAAATGAACCTTTCCGCCTCCTCACTGGAGAAAAACCACTTGTGCCGATCCTCGGGTCTTTCCAGAGGCAAACCGTAGAATTTCAGCGCTTGGCCCGGCCGATAGTCTCCGCCGGCTAGCGTGTGCCAGAGCCTCGACCACGGGTTCGGCAGAGAGATAATGAGGTAGCGACGTGTCACGCGACACAGGTCGTCAAAAAGCGCGTGAATATTCTCAAGATGTTCCAGCACGTCGAGGCACAACACACAATCAAACGAGTCATCAGGAAAGGGGATCCCCTCCTTTTCCAAATCCACCTGGCGGTCCGGGCTTCCTCCAAGCCCGATGCCACAATATTCCGTGTCCTCGGGCAGATGCTGCTTGAGGTGGCACTCATCCGCGCCGACATCTAGGATGCGGCCCTTAAGAATTGGACGATACTTGAGCCATACATACCTCGCCTTGGACACGCGGTCCGAATAACGAAAACTCGTGACGAACTGCACTTGACCCCTATGCTCCTTTGTTCTTGTCGGTTACGAACGATAGAGACGCTTTAGCTCGACATTTCCCATTTGTGAAGGACAGGAGCAAGTACAAGATTCCTCCTCTACCCCACAACCGGTACGCTTCTGTAGGGTCACACGTCGTCTTCCTCGAGTAGGCTGTACTGAGCCAGGCCCTTTGGCTGCATCGTTCGCTCAATCATTTTGCCGGGCCTCTTTGGGCCAGTGGGAAATCCGCGCTCTCCCGGCGGTTCGTCCTGGCAGCGACGTTCAGATTCATAACCGCCAACCGCTCTGCAAGCGGCTTCCCGAACTGCCCATGCCTTCTGAGTCATCGTGCCCGGCACCGAACGCAGCAAGGTAAGGCGCCGCAGGAACCGGCGAAAGGTGGGCAGCCCTTCGAGGAGCGCCGGCTCCAACCCGTCGAATGCGACGATAAGAATCCTGACCTTCTTCATCCTTTGCCCTGTGGTTTCGAACCGGTGGGATTGCCCCTGTTCGCGGCCGCCGCCGGTATCCGTTCGGCCCTGCGTTCATGCGACCACTGCCGGGGCCGGCGCAGAGCGCCGCCGCTCGGCGAACCAGCGCGTCCTCTGTGCTTCTGCACTCGCGCTCGCTCAGCATTCCCGCGCATCATGGCGCACCACGTGACATGCGGTCGTCGGAGCCGTGAGACTCTGCGACCCCGACCGCGCCGCTGAAGCTCCACGAATGAGGCATGTGAACTACCCCGGCCCTGTCCATCCTGCCTTTTACCCTCAGTTGGTAAGGGACGTCGGTGTTGGCGACATATCCGACCCTACTCGGCCCGAGGAGCACAAACTTCAGCCAGTAAACTCCCGGCATTAGGGCGAGGTTCGGCAGCCGCAGCTCAACGCTCATGCGTTCTCCGGGCGAGATCGCCGAAAGGTCGAGCTTTGGGCTTCGGCATTCCGAACAGACCAGCCCTTCCGAGGACTTGATGCTGAGGTTGGCGAACCCTTCTCCGAGCGGCCTCACGCAACGCAGGCGGCCCTTGACGCGGAGCGTATCGCCGCACTCGACCGCCGTCACTTGGTTTCCGGCTTCGTCCTGGAAAGCCGTCTCTTCCACCAGGTAAGGCATGCCGACGCCTTTCCCGGCGGCTTCGGCGAGGCGCACTTCGGACTGGGCGCTCAGATATCGCGATATCGCCTCGTCGGTGTCGCCGAGGTAGGCGGCGCATCCGCGGTGGAGGAAACACGCCTTCTCACAGATTCTGCCGACCATGTGCATGGCGTGCGACACGAAGACCATGGCGCAGGAGCTGCGGCGCAGCTCATCCATGCGTTCGAAGCACCTGGCCCGGAAGCTCACGTCCCCGACCGCCAGCACCTCGTCAATGAGCAGCAGCTCCGGCTCAATGTGAATTGCAATGGCGAATCCGAGCCGCACCAGCATGCCGCTGCTGTAGAACTTCACCGGGCTCTCGATGAACTCCCCGATGTCCGCGAACTCTACGATGGCGCCCAACTTGTCCCTGATCTCCCGCCGGGACATTCCCAGGATGGCGCCGTTGACGTAGATGTTCTCCCGGCCCGTGAGCTGCATGTGGAAACCGGCGCCGAGCTGAATGAGCGTTCCCACTCGACCGCGCACTTCGGCCCGGCCGCGGTCCGGCTCGATCATCCCGCCCAGCACCTTCAGCAGCGTGGTCTTGCCCGCCCCGTTCGGGCCGATCAGCCCCAGGCACTCCCCGCGCTTGAGCGCGAAGTTGATGTCCCGCAGGGCCCAGAACTCCTCCTTCCTGAGCCTGTCGGCGTGGGAGGGGAGTCCGAAGGCCCCGCGCGCGGCGTCCGCCAGCGTGTAAAAGGCGCTGCGCTTCAGGCTCTTGCAGTACTTCTTCCAGAGCCCGTCTACGCGGACCACGGTTTCATTTGCGCTCACGGGTCAGATCCTCTCGGCTATTTTCGGCTCAAGCAGATGGAACATGCGCCAGCCCACCAGCGTGATGAGCAGGCACAGGACGGCGGCGAAGGCGAGCTGCTCGGGCATGGTCACGGTGCCGTGCAGCAGAAGGTCCCTGCTGGTCGTGATGATCGGGCTCATGGGGTTGGCCAGGCTCAGGATCGCTCCCGCCCGTGTGGCGCTGGGAGGGTAAACCACCGGCGTGAGGAGCATCCAGACCATGATGAGTATGCCGATAGCGTTGCCCACGTCGCGCACCGCCGACTGCAGCAGGGAAAGGCCGAAACCGAGACCGACCGCAAACGTCGCCAGCAACAACAGCAGCAGGGGGTAGAACACCACCGTCCAGGCCGGCGCCATCCCGTAATAGACAAACAGGCCGGCCAGCACGATGGAGGCCACCAGAAAGGAGAAGACCGCCTGGCCCACTTTGGAAATCACCAGCACCTCGCGTGGGAAGTTCGCCTTCCTCAGCAGGTCGCTTGCCTGAGTGAGGCTTGTAGTGGTGCCACCCAGGCACGTGGCAAAGAGCTGCCACGGCAACAGGCCGCTGAAAACAAACAGGGGATAGGGGATCTCCGTGTCGGGGATGGGTACGAGCTCCGCACCCTTCAGAAAGGTGAACGCCAGCATCAAGGCCACCGGGACGAACAGCGCCCACAGGATGCCGAAAACGCTTTGCTTGTACTTGGCGATGATGTCCCGCCAGGCCAGCCGCCAGATCAACTCCCGGGCCCCAATGAGTTCCACCCACATCTCTTTCCACACCCCGAGCCCCAGCTGCCGCTGGCGATCGGGCACGTATACTCGCACGTGCTCCCCGGCCGAGCCAACTGGTGTTGTGGGTCTCATCTTTGTGCCTGCGTACTCTTCGCTGCTTCGGACTCAAGAGCAGCCTTCAGATGTGAGATGATGAAGTCCTGGGTCTCCTCGTCCAGGTAGGGGTGCATCGGCAGGGACAGGATGTCGCGGGAGACCTCCTCGGCCACCGGGAAGTCACCCTCACCGTAGCCCAGATGGGCGAAGGCCTTCTGAAGGTGCAGGGGCCGCGGGTAAAACACACAGGTCGGGATGCCTGCCCGCTTGAGCCTCTCCTGCACGGCACGGCGGTTCTTGACCCGTATGCAGTATTGCGCCCAGACCGAGAGGTTGCCAGGCCTCACGGTCGGAGTGGGCACCAGCTCGCTCAGGCTCTCCGTGTAGCGCGCGGCGACCCGCTGGCGCCGCTCGATCTCCCCGGGCAGGGCGGGCAGTTTCCCGAGCAGCACCGCCGCCTGAATGGCGTCGAGCCGCCCGCAGATGCCGATGCGCACGTTCTCGTATCTGTCCCTTCCTTCGCCGTGCATCCTCAGCGACCGCAGCAGCGCCGCGATCTCCTCGTCGCCCGTGAAGGCCATGCCGCCGTCGCCGTAGCAGCCGAGGGGTTTGGAGGGGTAGAAGGAGGTGCAGCCGATGTCGCCGAACGAGCAGGCCTTGCGGCCCTCCTGCTCCGCCCCGAAGGACTGAGCCGCGTCCTCGATCACCGCCAGACCGTGCCGCCGGGCGATCGCGCCTATGCGCCCGTAATCGGCACACTGGCCGAAGAGGTCCACCGGCATGATGGCGCGTGTGCGCGGGGTGATTCTCCGTTCAATCTGCTCGGAATTGATGTTGTAGGTGTCCGGTTCTACGTCCACGAAGACCGGCACCCCGCTGAGCAGCGCGATGACCTCCGCGCTGGCGACGAAGGTGAAGGGGGACGTGATGACCTCATCGCCCGGCTTCAGCTCCAGCGCCATCAGCGCGATGAGCAGGGCGTCGGTGCCGCTGGAGACCCCCACGGCGTGCCTGACGCCTGCAAACTCGGCCAGCTCCCGCTCCAGTTCCTCGACCTTGGGGCCGAGGATGTAGCCGGAAGAATCGAGCACCTCGCGAATCTGGCGATCAATCGCCGCCTTGTTCTCCCTGTACTGGCGCTGAAGGTCAACGAACGGAATCGCCATCAGGTCTTTCCCCTCAGTGTTTCTCCGCAACAGCGTCTCGCCGCGCCTCCACGGCTTCCGAGCATGTTCTCGCTGCCGGATTCAATGCGTCAGGCGGGCCTGCTCAAATGAACCTCTTCGCCAGGCTGTAGAGCTTCTCCACGTTCTCGACCATTCGCTGCATGGAGCGCTGAAGCCTCTCCAGCTCTTCGAGCCGTTCGGCGTAGAACTTCTTCTTTCCAGGGGGGCCGTCGAGCCG